>CAYTRP010000067.1:4279-8128 GCA_964440195.1 uncultured Candidatus Sumerlaeota bacterium | reverse complement strand
GACCGAAAGTGTTCCTCCACACCTTGACCCGCGGCCGGAAGCGGGAAATTCCGGTGCCACGGCCACGGTTGGCCTTTACCCGCCAAGCGAGTGACTTGAGTCTTCCCGCACAATTTGAATGGCGAAACCGTCATCGACCGCCCAACCGGATCCGGAAATGAAAAGCGACGCGAAACAGGTGGACGTCCTGGTGATTGGCGGCGGCTGCGGCGGATCCGCGGCCGCATGGCAGGCGGCGAGTCTCGGCGCCTCCGTTCTCGTGGTGGAACCCACGCCCTGGCTGGGCGGCATGATCACCTCGGCCGGTGTCTCTGCCCTCGATGGCAACAAGGGCGCAATGGCAAGTGGCCTGCTCCGCCTGTATCGCGACGAACTCGAGGACCACTACGGCGGGGCCGAGGCCGTGCGCACCGGCTGGGTCAGCGACACTTGCTATGAACCCCGGATCGGAGCCGGCATCCTGGATGAATTGCTCGAAGACGCGGCCGTTGAGGTCTGGCACGGTGCCCGGTGCGAGTTCGTGCACGTGGACAAGAACCGGGTAACCGCCGCGCGCATCCGGGTGGGGAACGAAACCATCCGCGTCAACGCCCACGTCGTCGTCGAGGCAACCGAGTTCGGCGATGTCCTCCAAGCTGCCGGGGTTCCCTACCGGTTGGGCCGTGATGCCAGGTCCGACACGGGAGAATCCCACGCTCCCGACGTCGCCGACATGGAAATCCAGGACATGACCTGGGTTGCCATCCTCAAGCGCCAGCCGGCCGGCGCCACGCTCCCCTACGGCCACCGCGTCGATCGCCCGCGCGCGTACGATGCAGGCTTGTATGACTGCACCACCGCCGTGTCCTGTCTCCGCCCCGACAGCGAGCATCTCAACCATCCCCTGCATTCATGGGACAGCTTCATCTCCTACGGCCTGCTTCCCAGGGACAAGGTGATGCTCAATTGGCCCTTCCACGGGAACGACTTTCCCGATACGGCCGCGGTCTTCGGAACATCCGAGGAGCGCGCACACGCGTTCCAGAGGGCGAGGCAACACACGCTGGGCTACATTCACTACCTTCAAAACACCCTGGAGCACCCGGAGTGGGGACTCGACCAGGAGGAATTCAACACCTCGGACCGCCTCCCCTTCATCCCCTACGTGCGCGAGAGCCGGCGCGGCCGGGGGGTGCGCTTCATGGTCATGAAGGACGTGCTCGCGCCCGTCGCCGGAGGGCCCCGCGCCCGGTTTCAGCCCGATTCCATCGCCGTCGGCGACTACTACCTCGACCATCACCATTCCAGGTGCCACAAGCCTCCGGGCGAGCGGCTGGTGGAGGATTATCCCGACAACGCGCCCTTCCAAATCCCCATGGGAGTCACGATCCCGGAGGGCACCGATGGCCTGCTGCTCGCCGAGAAGAACATCTCCGTCAGCCATATCGTGAACGGCTGTTCACGCTTGCAGCCCGTCGTCATGCTCACGGGACAGGCCATCGGGGTAATCGCGGCCTTTGCGGCGAGGGACAAGATCCAGCCACGCGAAGTGTCTGTCGCAAGGGTCCAGAAGCACCTCCTCATCGAGGAGCGCGTTCTGCTCTATCCGTTCAACGACCTTCAGCACACCCACCCGCACTTCGTCGGCATCCAGACCGTGGCCATGAAGCACCTGCTTCCCGACGACCAGCCAATGATGCTGGGACCCGACGAGTCGATGCCCGGCGGCGAAGCCCAGGCCATTGCCCAGCGGGCCCAGGATCGGCTCGGAATCCAGGCCAAGGATGTCCTTGCCCATCACCGCGCCGGGCAGACCCGTGGCGAGTTCATGACCGCCATCGAACCATTGGTGCGCGACAGACCGGTTTCTTCGTGACGCCGTAGGGTTTGGACGCCTACCCGATTGGGCAGGAACCCGCCGCCTGAAAGGCCAAACCCGCTCCCATGAACCCGGTCGTTGAGAAGAACCTCAAGGGCTGTCGCGCCGTTGTCATCGGCGGAGGCATCGCTGGTCTCTCCGCGGCCATTGCCCTCGCCGCGCGGGGAGCGAGAGTCCGCATTCTGGAACAATCCTCCGCCGCGGGGGGAAGACACTCCGCCATTCGCGTTGGGCCCATCGACTTCGATCTTTCCGACGAGGTCCTGACCGAGCCCCTCCTGCTCGGAGACCTCTTTGGGCTGGCGGATCTGCGTCTCACCGAATTTCTGGCGCTCCACCCCGTTGATCCCCGAACACGGCTGATTTTTCCCGACGGTGCGATCCTCGACGTTCATCGCGATCCGTTCAAGTTGGCCGAGGAGGTGTCGCGCTTCAGCGAACGCGACGCCGAGTACCTCGCGCGCTCCCTTCGTGCCGGGGAGGTGCAGGGGCGCCGCATCGAGGAACAGTTCCTCTCGCGTCCCGGAAATGGAAAGCGGGGGCTGGCCATGGCCGCGCTTCGCCCGGCTGCGTGGCGTGCCGTCGTCCCACTGCTCCCGCCAGTCTCCCTGGAAAGGTGGCTCCAATGGCGATTCCAGAGCCGTGCCGTCCGCGAGCTGTTCGCCACCCTGCTCGCCAGCCAGGGGATGACGCTGTCCGACGTGCCCGCCGGGTCCGGGGCCCGCATCGCCCTTGAACTCCAGACAGGGTCGTGGATGCCCGACGGCGGCATCAATGGGCTCGTCACTGTCCTTCTGCGCGTGGCGGCGCTGCTCAACATCCAGGTCCTCGCCAACTGCAGTGTGGAGAGGATCGAATGGGAGGGATCGGGCGTGCGAGGCCTGTCGGGCGAAGGATTCCGCCCCCTGCGGGCCGATGTCGTTGTCAGCACCCTCGGTTCAGACCCCACGCGCGAACGCCTCGTGCCCGGCCCCGGCAAGTCATCCTTCGCCTCCCTGCGGCCCGGGCGGTCGGCCTTGGCCCTTTTCATGGTCCTTCGCGGGTCCTGCAAGAAGCTGGAGCGCCTGGAAACCGTGCTCCTCGATTCGGAACCGGTCGAGACCCGGCGGCAAATCGATTGCTGGCGGGTCCCGGCCGTCCAGCCACCCTTGCGCATCATTCGTCCGGGAATCATTCGACCGGAGTTCGAGCCTCGCGGGCGTGTTGCCCTCAAGGTCCTCGCAACGGCACCGCTCCCCTCCATGCGTTTTCGCTGGACCGACGCCGCCATCGCCGAGGCGCGCGATGCCATCCTGCAACGTCTTGCCGCGGCGGAGATCGAGGGCGTCCCGGATTTGATCGAGGAGCAGGTCTTCCTGACACCCGCGGACATGGGGCGCCGCTTTCGCCATTCGGGAGGCGCCCTCTACGATCCGCGCGCCAATGTGGGGCCCGGATGGCTCTTGCGCCCGGCCAATCGGGTGCGAGGCGTCACGGGGCTCTATCTCGCCGGCGGAGGTGCCCACCCGGGCCCGGGCATCGCGGGCCATCTCCGGTCCGGAATGCTCGCGGCGGAATGCGCGGGCCGCGACTGGCGGTTCCGCGCGTGAAGGCCCCGGGCGAAGCGGCAACCGGCTGGCGAGGATTTCTCTCCGCCCTGCCATGGCTTCTCCCCGCGATCGCCGTTCGTCTGTGGTTTCAACTCGACGGAAGATGCCCCCTGGATTCCGACGAAGGCATTATCGGCATCCAGATGCTGGAAACCCTGCGCGGCGAGTTCCGTGTCTTCTTCCACGGGCAGGATTATCTCGGCACGTTGCCCTGGATCGTCGGCTCGCCAGGGTTGCTTGTCTTCGGTGCCACCCCGAATGGTTTGCGATTCATCTACACGCTTTATTTTCTGGCCACCCTGCTCCTCTGGCGTGGAATCCTGCGGCTGCTCGGCGCGCGCGGGGCATGGCCATGGCTCGCCGTCCTTCTCGGCGTCGCGCCGGCCTTCATGGTGGAGTACA
>CAYTRP010000067.1:291-4269 GCA_964440195.1 uncultured Candidatus Sumerlaeota bacterium | reverse complement strand
GTACACCCTCCGCTCGCGCGGAACCGTCGAGGGTCTTCTCGCGGGAAGCGCGTGGCTATGGGTCGTCGTGCGCATTCTGGCGGACACGCGTCCGCTGGAAGACATGCGCCACTGGCTGTTTCTCCTCGGGCTCGCGACGGGCGTCGCGTGGTGGACAACGCAACTGACCGCCTTTTTCCTCATCCCGGGCGCCGTGCTTTTCTTTTTCGACAAGCGCATCCTTCGCGAGCTGCGCCGCTTCTTCTCAACGCCCTCCAGCATCGCTTGGGTGATCGCCTTCGCGCTGACCGGGCTCGTCTTCCTGCGCGCGACGCTGCATTACCGTTCGCCCCCGCAGGATCACCTTTGGGGAATGCGCGCGCCGCTGCTAGGCGCATGGGTGGCTTCCTTGGCGGCGGCAGCGGCACTGGCCGCCCGCGCCCGGCTCCCCCGCTGGACATTTTTGACGCTCCTCGGATTGGTCATTGGTTACCTGCCGGCACTCGCCGTCGTCTGGCTCAAGGCGGAGATCTACAACACCACGTCTCCGCAACCCGCCCATTCGCTGCTGCCGAACCTGCGGACATTCCTGCTGATTGGCTTCCTCGACCTGATCGGCGTCGGCTCCGGCCACAGCGACTGGGGTCTGCTTCCCTCCGTCGCGGCGGTCTTTGCCTCAGCCGTGGCCTTCGCGGCGGTGGCCATGGTCCTGCTCGCTGTGCTTAAGTCCCTGAAGAAAAGGAATACCCCCGAGAGACTGGATGCCTTCCTCGTGGTGGCCTGCGCGTGGTCGGTGGCGTTCTATTGCATCGCCGCCCCTGCCTCGCCCCAACTGGGACACTATGGGACCTTTCCCGGATTCTTCCTCCTCCTCACGACCTCGGTTTTCTTTTGGCGGCTGAGCATGATCGGCTTTGGGGCGGCCCTGGCCGCCGCCGCTCCCCTCATCGCCATCAACCTCGTTTCCATCGCCCAATCGCCGCGCACACCCGTCGATTGGCGTACCGGTGTCATAAGCGAGGATGCCGGGATCATCCAGTTCCTTCTCGAACGCGACATCACCATTGCCGCCACTTCGCTCGGAGGCAGCAGCCATGGCTACTGGGAAGCCTATCGCCTGAGCTTTTCCTCCGGAGAGCGGGTGCGGGTGCACCCGATCCTTCACATGCCCCGCATTGATCGCTACCGCGAGGCCCTGATGGCGGCACCCAGAACGGCGATTGTCACCACCATCCCGGAAACGGCCACGGAAGTCTTCGATCGCGAGGGAATCGGCTTCGAGACGCACGTCGTGGGGCCAATCACCATTCTCCATGGGTTCGACAAGGCAGAGGTCGATCGGCACGGATTGATCGATTACCGGCAAAGATTGGACGAGTAGCAGGCGGGGGCGACTTTCCCCTTGCCTTCGCATCAGCGTATCATGATACGTGGATATGAAGGCTGCCGGAGATCGACGCCCTGCCCATGCTCGCCACAGACGACCTGACACGCTTGTTCCGCACGCTCGGCGATCCGACACGCCTGCGGCTGCTGCGTTTGGTGGCCGAGTGCGAACTGTCCGTCATGGAATTGGCCGAGGTCACTCAGCTCGCCCAGTCGCGCATCTCCAATCATCTCAAAGTTTTACGCGAGGAAGGTCTCGTCTATGAGCGCCGCGAGGGCCCATGGCGTCATTACCGTCTGGATGCCGACCGTCTCCCCGAGCATACACGCGGTTTGTGGGCTTCGATGGAAGGGAGTTGGGAGGAGGACGACCAGTACCTAGCCGACCGCGCCCGTCTGGGAGGGGTTCTTTCCCGTCGGCACTCCCGCAATGGCCATCTGTTCGAGCGCTTGGCCGACCAGTGGGACACCATCCGAGACGAGATGTTTGGCGATTCCATCGCGCGCGCGATGCTGCGGGCGCTGCTCCCCCGCGATACGGTTGTCGCCGACATCGGCACCGGGACGGGTTACCTGATCGAGCTGCTCGGCGAAAAGCCCCGCCGCGTCATCGCCATCGACGCCAGCGAGGCGATGCTCTCCGTGGCCCGCGAAAAGGTCCGCTCGTTGGGGTTGAAGAACGTCGAATTCCGCGAAGGCGACGCGCACGATCCCCCCCTGCAACCGGGCGAGGCCAACATGGTCACCTTCCTGATGGTGCTCCACTACCTCGCCGATCCGGCCGCCGCCATCAAGGCGGCCGCCCGCGCCCTCAAGCCCGGCGGACGCCTGTTGATCGTGGACTTCGCGCGCCACGAGGAAACCTGGCTTCGCGACCAGATGGAGCATCGCTGGCTGGGCTTTGCGAGGGCGGCCCTCGAGGCTATCCTCTCCGAGGCGGGACTGGTCATGGATACATGGTCGGTTCTTCCCGGCAAGCCATGGAACACACCCGAAGGCCGGCGCGTCACCGTGCCTGATGGCTTCGCCGCACTTGCCCTTCATGAGGCCCGGATATGAAGCCCGCGATGACGATGTTGATTGGTTGCACGCTCGCCGTGAGCGCCACCCTTGCCACCCTTTGGATTGCGGCTCCCGTGGCCGCCCAACAGGGCAACACCGTTCGGCTGTACACCGGTGGTTCGCGCGTCTCGCGCCCGTCGGCCACGATCGACTACAACGACATGATGCTGACCGTGCGCCTGCAGGAGATGATCTCCGTGGGCGACAAGCAAGAGCCGAGCAACGTCCTCCGCAATATCAACTCGTCCGTCTCGATCGTCATCAGGCGGGACGACGGGACCGACGAAGGGCTGGCCGATGCCGCCGAGATAGCGCAGGGGCTCGAAGCCACCGTGCGCTCCGCCGTCATCCGGTCGATCAAGCCCGGCACGGCCCTCTCCGATTCCGCTCTTGGTAACCTGCCCGACAGGATTCGGTCCGCTGCCCAATCCGCCTTCATGGCCGATTTCGACGATTGGGTCGCAGCCGATGACTTCGAGGCCGAGGTGCTCTTGACCGAATTCTACGCGACGGATCTTTCCGTCGGACGCAGGCCCGTTTTCCCCCCAACTCCCTGACTCTCCCGCCCGAAAGGAAATGCTCCACATGGATTTGTACCGCGAGCTTCTGAAACAGAACGACCCCGAAATCCACGCCACGCTGGCGGGCGAGGAAGCGCGCCAGGCCGCCGGCATCGAGCTAATCCCCTCCGAAAACTACACCTATCCCGAGGTCCTCGCGGCATTGGGCTCCGTGTTCACCAACAAGTACTCCGAAGGCTATCCCGGCCGCCGTTATTACGGCGGGCAGGAATTCACCGACCAGATGGAGCGCATCGCCATCGACCGCGCCAAGACGCTCTTTCGCGCCGAACACGCCAACGTGCAGGCGCTGTCCGGTTCGCCGATGAACCAGGCGGTGTACCTCGGCCTGCTGGAGCCCGGCGACACGATCCTCGCGATGGACCTCAGCCACGGCGGGCACCTCACGCATGGCGCGCCCGTCTCGCACATGGGGCGCATCTTCAACTTCATCCGCTACAAGACGCATCCGGAGAACGAGGGGAGGATCGACTTCAACGAAGTGATGGCCCTCGCCCTTGAACACAAGCCGAAGATGGTCCTGTGCGGTTACACTTCCTATCCGCGCGATTACGATTACGCCGAGTTCAAGAAGATCGCCGACGCTGTCGGGGCCATCACCATGGCGGACGTCAGCCACATCGGTGGCCTCATCGCCGGGGGCGTGATGCGCAACCCGATGGACTATGGCTTCGACGTGATGACGACGACGGTGCACAAGAGCCTGCGCGGGCCGCGCGCGGGGTTGATCGTGTGCAAGAAGGAGTTTGCCAAGAAGATCGACAAGTCCGTCTTCCCCGGCTTGCAGGGCGGCCCCCACATGAACACCGTGTGCGGCATCGCGGTGACGCTGGGCAAGGCGTTGCAACCGGAGTTCAAGGAATACGCGGCGCAGGTCATGAAGAATTCAAAGACGCTGGCCGCCGAATTGATGGCGGAGGGATGCAGCCTCGTCACCGGCGGCACCGACAACCACATGATGGTCGTCAAC
>CAYTRP010000067.1:0-281 GCA_964440195.1 uncultured Candidatus Sumerlaeota bacterium | reverse complement strand
TGCAGAGCTTTGGAATCGATGGCACCGAGGCCGAGCACACGCTCGACCGCGTCGCCATCACCTGCAACAAGCAGATCATCCCCGACGACCCCAACCCGCCCCTTCGCCCCAGCGGCATTCGCCTCGGCACACCCGCCGCCACCACGCGCGGCTTCAAGGAAGCCGAGATGAAGCGCCTCGCCGGATGGATTGTGCGCGCCCTGCGCGACCGCGCAAACGAATCGGCCATCGCACAAATCAAGCGCGAGGTGGAGGAACTCTGCCACGAGTATCCCGTGCCG
>CAYTRP010000066.1:0-12039 GCA_964440195.1 uncultured Candidatus Sumerlaeota bacterium | reverse complement strand
TCCTTTTGATGGATAATACGGCTTAGCCTGGTTTCATCGATGCTGATCTCCTGCTCGGTCCACGTCAGGAGATCCTCCGAGGTCGCCAGCCCGGAGCGCAGCCCATAAAGTCCCCGTCGCATCGGACCCGTCGGGACTTCCAGATACGCCATCCACCACTTGTCGCGCCAATGGAAGGGATGCACGTCACCCACCCATCCGCCGACCGCGCGATAATGGGCGGCCGGATGAGCGGGTTCTCCCGGGTTGGCAACAGGATCAGGGTTCGCCGACACGCTTGTTGCCACCCCTCCCAGCAGAATGAGACCGCCAACGCGCCGTATCAAGGAAATCCATTTGCCTGACCCGCCGGGGGCAGTCTCCTTGGCCTCCACCATTCTCAACTCCCGGCCGCCAACACAAGCGATGGAGTCTCGGCAAGCGCGCACACGGTCGCACGGTTCAGAATGCCGCTTCCCTCCTCGATGAAGAATCCGAGGGGTGCGTCAACCCCCACCTGGTAACAACGCGACGCCAGCGCATAGCGATCGTTCAGGAACGCCTCGACGATGTCTTCCTCCACGATCACGCGAAGCCGCAGCAATTCCCCGGGGCGAACATGCACGTCCTGGCACACATAACGAGTGAATCGCTCGCCATGCTTGCGGATCAACAACTGCTGAAGACGCATGTCCACGCACACTTCATAGCCGGGGTGATTGGTCTGGTTGGCGCCAAAAATCAATCCGCCGCTACGAGTCCCCGCATCAAGGGTGAACTCAAGCTCGAGATCGAAGGCCGAGGCGTTCGCCCCGAGCCTGAGTTCGCCATACAGGGGCGAGGAGTGCAGGCGTTGACCCCCCCTGGTCTCTGCCTGCCACGTCCCGTAGACCGGAGTCGTCGCGCCCCCGTTGTCAGTGGAGCAGAGTTCCTCCCCGCGAAGGGCGGAAAACTGCTCCGGGAGTTTGCTGTAGAGCGTTCCGTCGCCGTCCTGCACAATCTGGCGGGGAAAGGCCATGTGACCCGCCCATTCCCAGTCGCCGCTGTCGCGCCGGCCGAGCCGCGTGCGTATCCAGCCGATGACGAACCGCTTGTCGTTCTCGCCGAGCGACTTGGCGGCATAGTTCATCACACCGTCAAAGCTGTCCGTGCGACCCGTCCTCCATGGTCCATGAATGGTTGGACCGAAGCGGTACACCGTCTTGTGGAAGATGCTCATTAGGACGTATTGCCGACCGCCCATCTCGAACAAGTCGCTGCATTCCGGGTATCCATGATTGCCCGGGTTATAGTAAACATCCCCGATTTCCCAGTTTTCCAGATCCCTGGAGGTCGCATAGACAAGGGCACCCGCCGTCGAGAAGTCCGCGTCCTTCATCATCGTGGTGATGCTCATCATGAAGCAACGATCTGCCTCGCTCCACAAGACGAATGGGTCGCGCCAGTCACTGATCTTGAAGCGACCCGTGTCCGGGAGCAGGATGGGATTGCGCGGAGATTTCTCCCAATGCTCCATGTCGCGGCTCGTCGCCACGCAGATGGACTGTGGCCGGGTCGCATGGCCCCTGTCATGACCCGTATAAAACAGGTAAAAGATCCCATCGTGATGGAACACGCACCCTGTCCAGCAACTGATGGCGTCAGGCCCGCCCTTGTCCGGATGGATCACCGCCGGGTGTTCCTTCCACGTCAGAAAGTCCCGAGTGGACACATGCGCGTAAGAGGTATGGTCTGCTCCATGCCGTGTTGGTTCCAGGGGAGCCTTGAGATAGAACAAGTGATAAACGCCTTCCCAGTAAAACGGGATGGGATCACCGAAGTATCCGTCTTCCGGCCGGTAGTGCCACATAACGTCAACTCCGCAACTGGGATTGTGAAAGAAGCCACCGCGTGCCACCTGGACGGAGCGGCGCCATGTCGGCGCCGCTCCGTAGCAGGAGGGTTTGGTTCAGTAAACCGCCCAAGTCTCGCGCACTTGCACCACAACGCCAGTTTGCAGTTCCAGGGCGCCCATGTCCGGGCCCGAGCCGTTTGGCCGTGGCCGCTTCAGCACATCGAGCGACAGGCCAAGGTCCGTACCCGTGTCCACCGCTGGCGACGACTCCTGGAGTTCGAAGTTTCGCGCCGCCGCGTCCACGAACAGGATCTCCTCCTCGCTGTAATTCGATCCCGCATTCAGCGTCGCAAACCCATCCAGGGGCGTCAGATGCTGGATGATCGAGAAGTCCACATCGTAGTTCCGGCTGTCGTTGCTCGTCCAGTCGCCGAACAGCGCCGCCGAGTAATTCGCCGGGGAATACAGCAGGCAATTGCGGAACGTGAACGTCCGGCCCCCGCCATCCCACCCATCAACCAACGTTGACGAATCGATTCCCGACGCGGAGGTCGCGCTCGTCACGCCGTCATTGACCAGCGTGCAGTTGTTGAACGTCACATTCGCCGGGCCACCCCAGAAGCGAAGCAGCGACTCGAACTGGCCGCCTTCCCAGATCACATTCTCAAACAAGATTGGGCACGGAACGTCAATGTACATGCCGCGCCGGTTGCTCGTCCACGGCTTGAAGATGCAGCGCCGGAACGTCAACGATGCTGGCGCGCCCGTTCCCGTGTAATGGAATTCCGCCACCTCAAGCGTCGTCCCCGTGAAGACGTTGTCCTCGAACACGAGCGTGGCGCCCGGCTCATAGGAGACGTTGTTGAAACGGAGCGCATGGGCATAGTTGGCGGCATTGAAAACCGAGTTCTTCACGAGAACGTTGCCAACCTTGGGAAGGCGGTTCGGGTCGTTGAAGCTACGGATCCAGGCATTGCAGCCGACATCGAACAGGCAGTCGTCCACCGTTAGGTTGGTGAATCCGCCGGCATTGTGCTCCAGAAAGATGGCCGCCGCAAAACTCGCCTCGCTGTTGAAATTCCGGAACGTGGTGCCGCTGACATTCAGGTCCGCGCCGTTGAAGAGAATAACGCCAACGCCATTGGCGGGTCCCTCCAGCACGCAGTCGATCAGGGTGAGGCTGCTGTCGGTGTTTGCCTGGATGGAACGCATCCAGGAGGCATCGGAAGTGGCCCGCTGCACCCTGACCCCCTGGATGGTGATGTTCTGGGTGTTCACGTAGATGGCGGCATCCAGGTCGGTGGGGACATTGAGAACCACCTCTCCGCCAACAGCCTTGAGCGTCACGTTTGGCTGGGCGAATGTCGGGCGCGCCGTCTCCGCATAGGTGCCCGCGGAAACCTCGATGACATCGCCATCCACCGCTGCGGCTACCGCGTCTGCAATGGTCGCATGCGTTCCCGGAACCGTCAGCGTGTCGGCCACCAGGAGCGAAGGCACCAGCAAGAGCGGCGCGAAGATGGCAGGCAACTTGGACGAACAGAATCCCTTCATGTGCGGAATGCTCCTCGATGTGGATTTGATACCGCGGGTTGGGGGTTTTGGGGTTATGGTCCGAAACGTGTCAGGTTACCCTCGCTGAGTGTCCCGTTCGTCGCGTCGTACGTGGCATTGGCCCACATTCCGTCCTCCTGCCACTCCATCCCGAGCTGCATCTGCTGGTCCGGTCCGGGGCTCACGATCTGCCACTGGATGTCGGAGTTGACCGGCGTCCGGTTGGGGAAAATACCGCGCCCATTGGGCCAGATCCAGACAAAGAAGTTCCTCCGCGAGCCCTGGTTCTGGACCGTGTAGGGATTGCTGATCGGCAGCCCTCCCCAGGCCCGCGTGGGAAACGGGTCCTTGGGGATCGACGCCAGATAGGCTACCGGCGTCGTCAACTGCGTCGGCCAATAACCATCGTAATTCATCGAAATCCCCGAATGCCACAGGATCATCGCGGAGCGATCCGGCGCGTCATAGGCAGGCAGGCCGACGATGATGTTGTCGTTGAGCGGGTAACCGTTGTGGTCCACCCGGTACGATTCAAACCCCGTGGCCATGGTGCGCAGGTCGCCCTGCGCGCGCGAAATCTTGGAGCGGGTCTGTGCTTCCAGAAAATTCGGAACGGCGATCGCCGCCAGAATGGCAATGATCGCCACGACGATCAGCAGCTCAATGAGCGTAAATGCCTGCTTCTTCATGATGGTGGTGCCTTTCCAGGTCTGCGGGAAGGAGAGGGGCTCGGGGATGAGTGAGGCATATATGTAAAATCCTATGGATTGGGTCAAGCCCTTTCTTGGAGCGATTCCATCCGGGATTCCGGGCCCAATCGCCTGTGAATCTCGAACTCTCGGATGATCCCTTCCGGGCTCTTGCCAGCCAGTCCCAGTGGCTGCCGCTAGTGGGCAGCCACTGGGATCCACGGCTGCCAGGCCATCCGGGTCACCACCTATGGAATTTCAGCTATGCCTTTGCGCCCGCTCTACTTGCGGCCCGTCGATTGCCAATAAGCGCGCCCTCACTTCCCGGCTGATGCTCTCCAGCAGGAGGGCACAACTGGTCGCTCCCGCATCTGCGACACCTCTCGAGCGTTCGCCCAAGCGGCTGGAGCGGCCCTTGCGCGCAAGCATTCCGATGGTGGCTTCCCGGCCGGCGTCGGCGGCCTCGCGCATCGCCTGCAACGCCAAGGCAAAGTCCCCTGTTTCCACCCACGTCGCGTCGAAGGCGCGCCGCGCGGGTGCCAGAACGTCCAGAAGCGTCTTTTCCCCCTCCTCGCACTCGCCGATCACGCGCACTTTCTCCTCCGCCTTCAGCAACATGTCGGCAAAGACGTCGCCATCGATCCAATCCGCATCCTTGCACGAACGCGCCATCGCGCGAAAAGCCATGCCGTAGAGCGGCCCCATGGAACCGCCAATCTCGTCCATCAGGATGTCACCCAACAGCCGCAGCGACGCCGACAGGTTCATGGCGGCTGGGTCGAGGCGTTGGCGGCAGAGTTGAAAACCCTTGTTCATGTTGATGCCGTGGTCGCCATCGCCGATCAGCCCATCGATGTCGCTCAGGCTTTGTCGATGCCGCGCGATGGCATCCGCCATCTCGAGGACGACGGGCGCGCCATCGGCATTGCGAAATCTTGCGTCAACCATCATCGGTCCCCCGCCGGAGTTGCGTCAAGCCCATCGAATCGCACCCTTGATCCATGCAGGAGCGCAGTTCATCGTCCAGCTTCATCACCGTGATGGTGGCCCCCGCCATCTCGAGGGATGTGAAGAAATTGCCGACATAGGCAACGTGAATGCCGAGGCCTGCGGCCCTCAAGAGTTCGTGGACCCGGGCATAGACAATGTACAGCTCCATCACCGGCGTTGCACCCAGCCCGGAGACGAGCACGGCGACCTCATCGGATCCATGATGCGGCAGGTCCGCCAGGATGCGTTCCACCATGGTGGAGGCAACCTGGCCGGCGGGTTGCAGGGCCGTCACTTCAATCCCCGGTTCGCCGTGGTGCCCGATCCCCAATTCCATCATTCCTCCGCCGATGGAAAAATTGGGATGTCCCACGGCAGGGATGGTGCAGGGCGCGATTCCAATGCCGATGCTGCGCGTGTTGTCGATGGCGCGCTGGGCCACCGAGATCACCTCCTCCAGCGACCCTCCCATGGCCGCGCGAGCGCCGCCGACCTTCCACATGAGAACCTCGCCCGCCACGCCACGACGCTTGTTCCCTTCATTCGGGGGCGCGGATGCAACGTCGTCATTCGCAACGACCGTCCGCACCTCGATGCCATCATCCGCCGCCATCTCCATGGCGATCTTCACGTTCATATTGTCGCCAGCGTAGTTCCCATAGAGGCACGCGACCCCGCAACCGCCGTCTGCCGCGCGAAACGCCGCGTGGAATGCCGAGGCGGGGGGCGAACTGAAAACTTCACCGATTGCGACGGCGTCGCAGAGACCTTCCCCGACATAACCGATGAACGCCGGCTTGTGGCCGGAGCCTCCACCGGTCACCACTCCCACCTTCCCCCGTTTCGGCGTATGGACGGCGCGGATGACGCGAGGATGCGCCGTGGCGGCCACGCGGCGGGGATGTGCCAGCAGGAATCCGCGGAGCATGTCCTCCACAACCTTATCGGGATCATTGATGAGGCGCTGCATCGATGCCTCCCTCGGATGTCAAATGGCCAGCCTTTAGGATTCCTGCCTCCAGTTCGTGCATGCGCTCCACCTTTGGCAACGATCCGCCACCGGCGAACTCCGCCGCCAACCACGCACGGACGATCATCTTGGCCAACTCGGGACCAATCACCCGCTCGCCCAGCGTGATGATCTGGGCGTCGTTGCTCTTGCGCAGCCTTTCCGCCGAATAGACGTCGTGGCACGTGCCCGCATAGACCCCCGGCACCTTGCACGCGCACATCGCCATCCCCAACCCGGTCCCGCAAATCAGGATGCCGCGCTCGTAAGTCTTGTCGCCGATTCGACGGGCAAGATTGAACGCGATGTCCGGATAGTCGATTCCCTCCGCCCGCGAGCCCGCATGGTTCAGGTCGTCCACCTCGATTCCCATGGAACGCAAATCCTCCACAAGAATGTGCTTGAGGCTGACGCCCGCGATGTCCGCGTCGATGGCTACTTTCATGATCCGTCACTCCTGCAGGCGCTTACGAAAGTGTGTAGAGGACGACTTCATTGGTGACGCCATGGCTCGCGAGGATGAGGTCGCGATCGGGCTGGTGCAGGACGCTGATGTTCAGCGGCGCCACATTCGCATCGAGACTCGACTTCCGGAATCGCCACGCGGGGGCATCCTCCAGCGTGTACAGGTCCAGCGACTTTTCTCCTCCCCGCCACCCCAGCAGCAGGCAACTCTTTCCTCTCAGGCGTCCCGCCCAGACGACATGTCCAAACTCGCCCGGCACTTCCCACACGGGCTGCCAGCCATTGCCCGTGCGTTTGTACAACCGGGCCAGATTGCCATGGAACGGCTGGAGGGTCAGCATCTCCTGCTCCCCATCCCCGTCGAGATCGAACATCCAGAGATCGCTCGTGGGCTCGTCGAGCACAAGCTCTGCTGTCCAAGCATGATCGGGCCTCGGCTGCTTCAGGAGAAAAATGCCCTCATCCGCGGCGACATACACCTGCTCACCGCACCCGACGTCCTGCACAAAGAGCCCATGATTGCGATGCAGACCATCGAGGACGGGCACTTTCTGCAACACCCACTCTTTGCCATCCAGCCCCGGCGTCACCGCATACACGGCACCGGGCTGCGACCAATCGTCCACATGCGACTTCTCTCGGCAAAGCTGGGCGGCAATCAGGACGGGGACGCCATGCGGATGCACGAATGCCATCCGATGCAGGAACGGCAGGTCAAACAGCCGTCGCCTCAGCCAATAATCCTGTCCCTGGGAAGGCGATCTGTAAAGAGAGGCCCCACTCTTTGCGCAATCATAGATGGCGTGAAAATCCTCGATCATCAACAGGTCGGAAGATCCGGCCTGCGTCAGCGGCAGGATCCCCATGCATCCTCCGGGATGAAAATCAATGCGAGTGGTCGCGCCATCCGGCGGGTGCAGTTGCATCGCGTCTCCTGATCGCGCTTCCGATGCCGCATACGCTTCGAGAAAACCGTCGCCCATGCTGAGAGTCACCGCATAGGGCATCGCCATCTTGGCCATGACTGTCCGCGTGATGCGCATGGAAGTTATCCCAGTGACTGGAGTGCCCGCCGCAGCGCCACGCGGGAGGATGCCTCCAGCGCCCACGCCTCCTCGCCACCCTTCGCCCCCACTTCAATGCTGACCACGGGTGCCTTCGCCCCAAGGATCCCGAGCTGGAGGGCACGCGAGAGGAATCGGCCGATGAATGACTCGTCGAGAAAACCCGGATCCCCGATCGGCAGATGATGATCCCCGTAAAGCGGGTGACCGGGATCGGCCACGCAGTTTGAAAGATGCAGATGACCAACCATCTCCGCGGCCAACTCAAGGCTATCGAGCGGGTCCTCCTTCAACAAGGCGATGTGCGCCGTGTCGTAGACGAGCGAAAGCCGGGGGATTTCACGGCGAAGCCCTCGCAGGAATTCCAATGACTCGGCAGTGGGGCCCAGCAGTTGACGCTTGTGCAATTCACGGTCCCTCGTCTCGATTTCCAACAGTCCGATACCGTGCCTCTCCGCTTCCTCGGTCAGTTCCCGCAGCGAACGTGCGAGACTCCGCATCGCTTGCGGGCGCAGCGGAGGAGAGACGTCGCGACCGCTGATCAATCCGATGGAGCGCGCGCCACATTCGGCCGCGTGCGCCACATGCGGCAGCAACTCCTTCATTGCCCGCGCACGGGCGTGCTCATCCGGTGAGCAGATGGAACTCGGGCTCTCCATCTGCAGGATCGACAACCAGCTCGCGAGAGTCAGGCCGTGCCGATCAATCTGCGCGGCTATGCGCCGCCGCTCCCGTGCGCTTCGGATCTCGGCAATCTCGATCGCCCGGTAGAATTCAAGGTCAACGAGACGTTCAACGAGATCCGCCGTCAATCCCTCCGTCCGGCGTGCGGCGGGAAACAGAAGATGCACAATGATGCCCGCCTGGCATGGAGCATCGCCGGATCGGGCGTCTTCTGGCGTTTGCACGCTGCTCACCTCGTGAATCGTGGACGATCGGCGGCTTTCCCCTCGATGTCCATCCCCGTGGAGTGTCCCGGCGAACCCGCCCCGAGATACCCTCGACTCGCCCCCGATTCATCAGGGCTGACCCAGAACGAGTAGAGGCTTCCACTCGTCAGTTCAAACAACAGCCGCACCGGCCTTTGCGCCAGATGGGAGAGATCGTTGCCACCTCGCCAAGTGACGCGAACCGCGGTCTCATCCGTGCAAAGGCCGATGCAGTTCTCCAGGGTAAACGGTTCGATCGGGTTGTTGTCCATGTCGAGGACGGCCGCTCGCAGTCTGCCGTTTCCCGCCTTCACATTCACGAAAAGGCCTCGCCCGGCGAAGATCACCGGCCGCGTTGTCACGACGCCCGGCTGCCTGCCAGCATCCAGCGAGACAAATCCGTCGCGGCGCAGCGTCGCGAGGTGCATGCAGCCACCCGCATAGAGATGGCGCCTGCCGTCAGGCGCGACACCCGACGCGGCACTGTAGTAGAAATGCAGCTTGTCGCCCACTACCAGACAGCCCCCGCCCGCGCCGCGCACATAGCCGCGGTCCGCGTGACCCGCCTTCTTGCTCGCCGCGATGAAGACATCCCGGTCCGGCCGCGCGTAATGAAAACCATCCCGGCTGTATCCCAACTTGATCTGCGTCAGCTTCGGCTGCCGGTCGTCGCGCTTTTCCAGCACGCAGTTCTCGGGGCCATAGTGAATCGTGAAGACGCCCAGCATCAGGCTCTCATACGGTGTCGGAGCGACGGTGTACAACTGCGCCGGATCGCCGAACCATCGATCGAGATGCTCTGGCTTTGCCCCCTTCGAGATTCGCTCCATCTCCTCGGGCCGCAGTGACTTGCGCAGCCGCACGACATCCGCATCCGGCAGGTCGAGATCATCGGCCCGCAGCCAATACGCACGACTTTCCCTGGTCACATCGGCAAGGCCAAGAAAATCGCCGGAAGCATAATAGCAGCGGTCACGAGCCTGTGCAATGTACGAGCGGATGTTCAGGACCCACTTCTGGCGGAAGGGATCGTGGAACAGGCTCGTGCAGTCGCCGCTCGACGCCAGAAACTTCCTTCGACGGGTCCAATGCACGCCATCCGGCGACGTCAGCAACCACTCCGGCCTCTCCTTGTCCAACGTATGCCCCCACTCATCGCCATCGCGCGGCCAAAGGTAGAGATACGCCTTCCATCGCTCCGCCGGATCGCTCGCAAAGTGATCGAGCCAGGGCGAAAAATTGTCCCGTGCGTAGTGCTCCCCGGCGGGAAGGATCACGTTCGTTCCCGGCACGACATCCAACTCCGGCCTCTCCCAATGGACTCCGTCCCGACTTACCGCGAGCGAGGTCGAATGCTTGCCCGTGTAGTAGCCGACGATATAGAACATCTTGAACAGGCGGTCACTCGGGTCGAAAAAGACCCCGTCATCGAACGTGCACGCCATGCCCCCCTCTCGCTCCAGCGGCGTCTCGGGCACGAGGATCGGATTGCCATCGTGGACTTCTGCCGGGTGCGCGGTGCGCTTCAGCGACGAGGAAGCCACAAGGTAGTCATCCACGAACAATTGGCGCCCCACATCGATCCGGATGACTGGCGGGGGAGACTCCAGATACGGCACCGGCAACGGCTTCCCGCCCACGCTCGAAATGTTTCGCGGTGGCCATTCGGAATGGGAGCTTTCGGCTGTAGCGGTGCCAACTGCCATGTCGGGCGGCCTGTTCTCTATTCGGGCTTCGGGGATTGACTGCCTTGCCAAGCCCACGGGGCGGACTTGCATCGATCCAGTAGGGGATTGACCAAGAACCGGCCAAGCAGATAGAAAAAAACCTATGGCAACGTCAAGCCGAGATTCGGCTTCCCCGAAGAATGCCCCTGAAACGGTGCAAATTTCCCCCCAGCGTCGCGTCGAATCATTCATCCAGCCCCTCAAGAAGACAAGCCGGACAAGCAGTTCCGACGGCACCCCTCGGCAGTCGAGGGGCCCACCAGAACTGTAAATCATTGAAAAAATTAGGGTTGAACCGGGACGCGCCCGCCGAGGCCCCTAGTCTATAGCGATCTTGATCAGAACCTTTCGCACGCTGGCCACCTCCCCGTATCTCCCGCCCGGAGCATGGGCATCGTCGGGATAGAAAAACGCAAATTGCCCGGGATGCACCGCGAGCAGGGTGGGCCGTTCGGGTGCATGAAAGAACTCCACGTCCTTCGGCTCGTCGTACGCCTCGTCAATCCGGAGACGATCGCGCCCCGCCCATCCGATCACCTCCGTACCGCCAATGATATGCTGGATATCAAGATACCGCCGGTGGACCTCAAAACGGCAGTTCTCCACCGGCTTCGTCTCATACGTCGAAACGATGCAAAACAACCGGTCCCCATCAATCTCCATCCGCCCATCGGGTGTCGATGGGCCAATCTCCGACTCAATGAAATCAAAGGCGCGGGCGATGGAGCCACCCTTCGGGAAATAAAGCCCCCAGTTCTCAAGACGATCAAGGATCATGGCCATATCCAATCGGGAAGGTTGAATGGACGCGTCGAGCCCGACACGTCAGTCGCAACTCAATCGAAATGGAGGAGATTTTAGCCGACGATCTCCACCTTCTGGCCATGCATCAAACGCCCCTCTCCCTCCCGGGGCAAGCACCGCTTCCAGCCCCGCGCGGATCGGGCCCCGCATAACAAGCCACGGAAGTGACCACGGGCTTACGACTGCCCGCCATGGTCACCCGCAACGAAACGCAGAACCTCTTCGGCTACCCGGTCAGGCGCTTCCAGATGAGGCGAGTGACCCACCTGCTCGAGCAATACCAGCCGCGCATTGGGCAGGTCCGCCGCCAGTCGTTCGGCCTGCGTTACGGGCAGGATTTCGTCCTCGGTCCCCCACAGGATGAGGGTGGGCGTGGCGATCGTGCGGTGTCCCTGCTCGATTGCCTCGATATCGGGGGGGATGAGTTGCCGCTCCTGTGCGATGAAGGCACGAATCGTCCCCCTTTTTTTTGCCTCCGCCAGGTATGCCTTCTTCAATTCTTCGGTCACCAGGCTATCATCGTAGTGGTTGAGCCTCATTCCCTTGGCGACAAGCAGTGACCGGGGAGCAAGACCCAGAACGATCTCCGGCAAGAGCGGAGTCTCCCAGAACCACCGGAGCTTCATCGCCCCCTCGCGATAAGCCGCCGGATTGATCAGAACCAACCTGGATACCCGCTCGGGATACTTCTGCACGTAGACAAGCGCCGTCGCCCCACCCAGACTGTGTCCGACGAGCACCACACCGGTGAGTTGCTTCCCGGCCAACATCTCCTCCAACCGTGTTGCGTGCGCGTGGATGGAATAATCCCCGAGACGAGGCTTGGGGGAGTCACCGGCTCCGAGCGCGTCCCAAGTGACCACCCGAAACCGATCGGATGGGAGCGCATCCCTTATCTGTCGCCACCCGAGGCTGGAGTCGCCCATGCCGTGCAGCAACACGATAACCTGGCCGCTTCCTTCATCCTGCACGGCGAGCCTGCTCTGCTCTTCCAG
>CAYTRP010000065.1:3552-12124 GCA_964440195.1 uncultured Candidatus Sumerlaeota bacterium | reverse complement strand
CCTCGGGCGTTGACTGGACAAACATGTATGCCGCCATCGGACCCCATTGGGGGGTGATCCTGCGGGACAGCGTCAAACCCAGCACGTCGTCCCCCTCCTATCATGTCGACATCCATCCCCGCACAGCCGTGGCTTTCAATTCCTCCTACATCTACTTCGTCGTGGTGGATGGCCGTTCGGAGCGCAGCACCGGAATGACGCTCAACCAGTTGGCGGACTTTTGCCAGGCGGAACTTCTCGCCACGAATGCCGTGAACAACGACGGTGGCGGGTCCTCCACGATGTGGCTGGACGGGTCGGTGCGCAACGTGCCCTCCGACGGCTCGCCTCGTGCCGTCGCCAACGGGTTGATGATGATCCAGCTTCAGCAGAAGGAAGTCTCCACCGCCCTCTCCCCCGGCTGGGTCATTCGCTCCAAGACGTCATCGACGCTGCGCACCGGACCCGGGTTGAACTTTCACGACATCACGCCGGTCCAGCAGAATTCCCAACTCACCGTCCTCGATCACAGCCTAAACGGGCTACGCGCGCAAAACATCGGCGGCGTCCCGGGGTACTGGTGGAAGGTGCGCACCACCGGCAACCTGGAAGGATGGATGCCGCAGAACTTCCTGAACACCACCCCGCCGACCCCCGAGCATTGGTCGGTCTTCTGACGGACAATCCAAGCCCTCCTGGCGGCGGAAGGAGAGGCGAAGGCGGAGCCGTCTGCCGAAGAGCGGAGCGTATCGCCGCCAATCCGGAGATGATGACCGCCATCCGCGAAGCCCTCGCGGCCGAGCAGGACCGGGAGATTCGCGGGACGCTGGAGAGGGGGATGCGGGAGATGAAGGAGATGTTTAGAGTGGAGCAAGATTGACCCATGTGGCCACAGCAATTGTCACTTCACTCGGAAGTAGTTGTCACGCTCCAGGCCGTATATCACGGCGCTCTTGTCCGATCCGGGGAATCCTTCCTCGACGAATGCGTCGATGTATCGCATCCCGATCTTTTCCATCACGCGGCGCGAGGCCTGATTCGCGGCCAGAGCTGTCGCCACGACCCGCTGTACGCCAAGTTCCTCGAACCCCTTCTTGATGAGGGCTCGTGAACCTTCGGTCGCGTATCCCTTTCCCCATGCGGCGCGCTTCAGCCGGAAGCCAAGATTGATGGCTTCGGGATCATCCGGTTTTGGCAGGAAATGGAACCATCCCAGGAACGCGCCCATCTCCTTCTCCTCGGCCACCCAGAAACCGAAGCTCTCCCAGCGTTGATAGTGGCGCATCATTCGCGGGAGATAGTTTGTGACAATCAGATTAAGATCCGGCGGCAGGCCACCGTTGATGAAGCGTAGCACCTCGGGATCGCTGTCCAGTTCGAATAGCAACGGTGCATCCGCTTGGGTAAGAAACCGTAAGATCAATCTGTCAGTCTCAAGAAAGATGGTCTGCATGGGTTCTCTCAAATGAGGACTGGGTTTTTTCCATGTGTCGTTTCGGCGTCGGCCGTCGCTCTTATGGCGCTTGGTCGGTACTTAATACTGATTTCATCATCCATGGGTTGAGCTTGGTATCGGGCAACCTCAATGTGCAGGTATGGCGTAGAAGATCACTTCCCACCCACATTCCCCGTTGCCCATCCCCATCCCACGCGCGGGAGGATGGGGGTCGATTGCGTCAGCCCGCTTGATGGAGCCCCGCCGCGCCCTTGGAAGACCCGATCAATCTTCTCGCTCCACCGATGTACTGGTTCTGGGTCGTGGTGGCCCTGGGGCTGGGGTTGTTGGTGGGGTCGTTCCTGAACGTGGCTATCTACCGGCTGCCGTTGGGGTTGTCGGTCAACGACCCCAAGCGCAGCATCTGTTTTCGGTGCGGCACACGCATCAAGTGGTATGACAACATCCCGGTGCTCAGCTATCTGCTGCTGGGCGGACACGACCGGGCGTGCGGCGCGGGGTTCAGCGCGCGGTATGCGTTGGTCGAGGTGCTGACTGGCGTGGCGTTTCTGGGATTGTTCCTCGTCTTCAACCCGGTGGGATCCGAGTCCTTTTCCTGGGCGACGATTTGGTACGCGGCGTTTGTTTGTCTGCTGATCGTGGGGTCGTTCACGGATCTCGACCACTGGATCGTTCCCGGCGAGGTCACGGTTTATGGCGCGATGGCAGCGGTCGCGGCGGCCTTGGTCCTTGGGTTTGTAGATCCGGCGAGCATCATCGGCGTTTCGGGACCCTTTCCCGCGATTCGATTGGCGGAAGGCCCGCTGATCGAGCAAGTGCTCGCCGTGATGGCCGGTCCCGGATTCCGCGCGTGGACGGCGGAGGATATCCTGTGGTGGGAACCGCTGGCAAATGCCATCGTCGGCGGTTTGTTCGGGCCGCTGCTCCTGCAAGGGATCGCCATTCTCGGCAAGCTCCTGTTTCGGCGGGAGGCGATGGGATTTGGAGACGTGGAACTGTTCATCCTGATTGGCGCGACGCTGGGGGCCGTCAACTGCCTGCTGGTGCTGGTGCTCGCCTCCTTCCTCGGTTCCATCGGCGGCATCCTGATGATCGTGCTCAGCCGCTTTGACACGGGGAAGAATTCGCCGCTGGAGTTGGGCGCGGCCTTTGCAGCCGATTTGGAAAGCCAGGCCCGTTCGACATCCACCGCAGGTTCATTGGCTCTCGCGGAAGAGGCCGCGCAATCGCGCGCCTTGGCGGAGAGCCTGGAGATGGAATGGGCCGATCTCGCCACCGTCACGCCCACGGCCGCCGCGCGCGCTTCCTTCCCCCCGATCCTGGTGACGGAGTGCGGCGTTCTGCCGCTGGACTGGAGCGAATCGCGCGTGCGGCTGGCCGTGGCCGATCCGTTGAACACCGGCCTGATCGAGCGCCTTCGGCGGGAGCTGCGGCGCGAGATGGAATTCGTCATCGCGGCGCCGGGCCAACTGGCCGAGTTTACCCGCGCATGGTCCATCGAGCCAACCCCTCCGAAAGACGAGGCATGGCGCGAAGTCTACGACGTGCTGGTCAAGGAGCCCTTGCCGCGCCCGGTGCATCTGCTGCCGTTCATCCCGTGGATCACCCTCGCGGCGCTGATTGTTCTGTTCGCCCAGCCGCTCCTGCGCCCTTGGTTGCGCGAGTTTTTTTACCCGGGGGCGTTTTATGGCTTCTAGGATCACGGGCACGACCCAACTCCTCGGGGTCATGGGCTGGCCGGTGTCCCACAGCCGCTCCCCGCTCATGCAAGCCGCCGCGATCCGGTCCGCCGGTTTGGATTACGCGTACGTGCCGCTCCCGGTTCATCCGGATCGCCTGCAGGAGGCGGTGTCGGGTCTGCGAGCCCTCGGCTTTCGCGGCTGCAACGTCACCATCCCCCACAAGGCCGCTGTCGCCGGGCTGATGGATGAACTCACTCCGGCTGCGCATGGCATTGGTGCCGTGAACACGATCCTCGTCGGGGACGACGGCAGGCTTGTCGGCGACAACACCGATTGCGAGGGTGCCTTTGACGCCATCGAGGACGAGACGGGGCTCTCCCCCCGGGGACTCGAGGTCCTCGTGATCGGCGCGGGGGGTGCCGCCATGGCGTGCGCCTGGGGGGCGGCTGCCCGCGGGGCGCGCGTGGTTCGCCTGCTGAATCGCACCCGCGCAAAGGCGGAGGAGGTGGCCCGCGCGATGGCCATCCAGCATCCCGGCTGCCAATTCGAGGTCGTCGCCAGCACGGATCGCGACCGGATCGCCGCGTGCGGGATCGTCCTGCAGATGACCAGCCTCGGCATGAATCCCGGCGATGTTCTGCCGCTGGACCCGGAAATGCTCGCTTCCGGCGCGGTGGTCCTGGAAGCCGTTTACAGCCCCTTGGAAACACCGTGGTTGCACGGGTGCCGGGAAAGGGGATTGCGGGCAGTGGACGGATTGGCGATGCTTGTGGGGCAGGGTGCCTTGGCGTTCGAACGATGGACCGGAGTGCGCGCCGATCGCCGGGCGATGAAGGCTGCAATTGAGGGTTGAAACTCGACGCGGTCCCCACTCACACGAAGGGAATAATCCAAAGATGTCCAGACGTTGCGTGGTCCTCATCGGGATGATGGGAGCAGGTAAATCCGAGGTTGGCCGGGGTTTGGCCGATCAACTGGGCTATGACTTCATCGATACCGACGACTTGATCGAGAAGCAGACCGGCCAGTCGATCGCCGCCATCTTTGCGGGGAAGGGCGAGGAGGAGTTTCGCCGCATCGAAGCGGAAGTCATCACGGCGCTCTCCGGCCTCCAATCCGCCGTCGTCTCGGCCGGTGGCGGCGCGCCGGGCTTCAGCGCCAACCTCACGGTGTTGTCCAGCCTCGGCACGACGGTTTACCTCAAAGCCTCGGCCCAGGAACTGTACCAACGCATCAAGAACGACCGTAAGCGGCCACTGATGCAGGTCGAGAATCCGCGCGCCCAGGTAGCCAACCTCCTGCGGACCCGCGAGCCGTTCTACCGCCAGGCGGACATCGTCATGGACACGGAAGTCCTAAGCGTCGATGAAGTCATCGACAAGCTCATCGACGAACTCGCCAAGCGCACCATCGAAACCCAGATGGAGTGAGGGACAAGAGGGCGGGAATCTGGAATCGGGAATGCATGGCAAAGCGCCCCGCCCCGAAGCTTGTCGTGTCTGTCCGCGAAACAGCAGCCCAACCCGGCACCAAAAACCCTCTTCCGGAGAAGCCCACCCGTGAAAGCCATCATCCCCGTTGCCGGATTCGGCACACGCATGCGTCCCCACACCTATACCACCCCCAAGGTGCTCCTGAATGTGGCGGGCAAGCCGATGCTGGACCACATCATCGATTCGCTGAAGGCAGCGGGCATTGATGGGGTGACGTTGATCGTTGGATACCTCGGCGACGTCATTGAGAAGCACGTGCGGGCGCGCTACCCGGAACTCGACAACCACTTTGTCGAGCAAAAGGAAATGCTAGGGCTTGGCCATGCCATCTCATTGGGCAAGGCGCTGCACCACCGCGACAAGGACCTGCTGATCATCCTCGGCGACACGATCCTCAAGGCGGATTTCCCCAAGCTGCTTTCGACCAAGGACACCGCCATCGGCGTGAAGGAAGTGGATGATCCCCGCCGGTTCGGAGTCGTGGAGCTGAAGGCTGACGGCAGCATCTCGCGCATGTTGGAGAAGCCCGAAGTCCCGCCCACCAACAAGGCCATCGTCGGCGTCTACAAGATCAACGACCCGGCGCTCCTCTTCGCCGGGCTCGACCACATCATACAAGACGACATCCGCACCAAGAACGAATACCAGCTCACCGATGCGCTGGCGTGGATGATCGAGAAGGGCCACCGCATGGTGCCGTTCGAGATCGACAAGTGGCTCGATTGCGGCAAGCCGGAGACGCTCTTCGAGACCAACCGCATTCTGCTGGACGAAAGGACCGAAACGCGCGAGGACTTGCGGAAACGCTACCCCCTCAGCGTCATCAATCCCCCCGTCTCCATCGGCGAGGGATGCGTGATCGAGGATTCGGTGGTGGGACCCTACGCGGTGTTGGGAAAAAACTGCAAGGTGACCCATGCCGCGATCCACGATTCGATCATCGGCGACGGCGCGGAAATCCGCGGGATCATGCTGAAGGAATCGCTCATCGGCAGCGAAGCAGCCGTCACCAGCCACAGCCACCGGCTCAACATCGGGAACAACAGCACGATCGAGGTGGGGTAACGCAGTCTTCATGTGAGTAAAGCGGGAGATCGGGACTTCCGAAACGACTTATCCCAGCAAGGTGGTAAGTATCGATGCCATCGCTCACATTCACCCAGATTCTTGTTTACGGCATCATCGTGGCTGTTGTGTGGCAAGCCGCCGAGATGACCTGGAAATGGTGGCGAAACCGTCGGCTTGGCACGGGTTTCCAACGATACGCGCGCGACCCTGACTTCCGGCGCGCGATGCTGAAAGACCGCGAACAACAATTGCAGGAGGAAGAGGAGCTAAAGAGAAGCCCCGAACTGATCCGGAAGATGATCGACGATGTCCTGAATGGAAAGAGTATCCCTCCGGATCCGATTGGGACTTTGGGACACCCATTGGGCAAGGTAGGAATCGTCGCGCGCACACCCCTCCTTGAAGCCACCAAGGATCCCCGTTTTTTTGAGAATGCCGAGCTGATAGGACCAAAGGCGAACGGGCTTGGGCTGATTGTTCAGGTTATTGGCGATCTCCGCATTGAAGAAGCGGTGAACTCATTGGTACGGCTTCTGGGCAAGGCCGACGGCATTGAGTTGAGACACTCGATCCTTGGCGCCCTCGCGGCCATAGGCTCGGACGAATGCACGGAACCATGTCGCCAAGCCTTGAGATCGGGAGAGCCCGACGATGTCGAGGCAGTGGCCTGTCCTCTCGCCTGGGCTGAAAACCCGCAGTTTGCCAGTCCACGGTTCCGCGCCGCCATGTTCGAGGAGTTGGAAGCAATGCTCCCGATGCCGTTGGCGATTTCTCCCCGAGACTACGGCACCGCGCTGATAAAGTTGAACGAGGCAAGGGCCGGGGAAATCCTCACTTCCCCCGGCTCGCTCCGGAAGGACCATGTGAACATACACGCCATCGCCATCGCCCTGGCATGCTCGAACATCAAGGTGGATGAGACAAGACTCCGCGTCCTTCTCGACCATTTCCATCTTTCGGCCTTTGCGAAACAATGGCCGAACGGCGACATATACACCTGCCTGCTGACAGCCTATGGGCGGGCGAATCCACAAGAAGCCATTCGCATGGCAGCCAAGGCCTTGCGGGACGACTCCTGTTCGATCAAGGAAGGAATCGTCGAATGCGCGGCCTCCATCATCGACGCGGCCGGCGCCGAAGCACTTGGCCTCGCATCGTTTCCAACTTCCAAAGAGCAGGAACTTCTGCACTACTTTGAAGCCGAGGTCATGAATGGGGGGCTTTTGCAGTTCTTCGCGAATCCAGGCGGAAGGGATGCCGCCCCGGTTCTTGGCCTGCTGAAAAGACATGGCTGTCGCGAGGCGGCGCGAATCCTTGGGGAGGCAATGGCGCTCTTCGGCCCGAATGGACCCGCCACGGACACCGATGAGCGAAGCGTGCAAATCTCAAAATTCAGTCAGCGGAAAATTGATAAACTGCAATCCCTGACGGATGCGTACTACGGGCTCGAAGGAAAGAATCAGGCTCCAGGATTTTTGATCGTGCGATCCGCGCTTGAAGGGTTCATGACCACTTGAGATCAGCAGATAGCTGCTTGGTGGCAGGTCATGCATCGCCTTATGCTTGTTATGGATTCATCCGTGCCCACAATGCCCATCATCGGCAACAACAGCACGATCGAGGTGGGGTAAACACAGCGCCTATCGACGGAGGCAATGCACCAGCCAGCGGGGCGATGATTCCTCCGCGAATGGCGCCAGGGTGTAGTCGCCCCACTCTTCTTCGATGTAAAAACCCACGTCCGACAGCGCCGCCCGCAACTCGGCGGGCTCGAACAGGCGCACCGATTCGACAACCGTACCGCCGTCTTCCTTGTCCATCGCGATGACCTTCTCCACGCGCCGCCCATCGGCGGAGAGGCGCTTGCCCGATGATCCTTCAACGATTCGCTTCACCTGTGCTGCGTTGAAGAAATCGAAGAGGTACAAGCCGCCGGGTTGCAGCACGCGCGCCACCTCGCGAAAGACACCGAAGTTCTCCGCATCCTCCTCGAAGTAACCAAACGCCGTGAAGAAGTGCGTCACTCCTGCGATGCTGCCATCGGCAAAAGGAAGCCGCCGCATGTCGCCGCGCACCAATCCCTGTATGAATAGCTTGCCGCTGCGCACCGACTCGTTCGTGGTGCGCAGCAATGAGGGGGATAGATCAAGGCCGGCGACTTCGACACCGCGACGTGCCATGGCAACCAGGTGGCGCCCTCCGCCACAGCACAAGTCCAACACGCGCCCCTCGCGCGGGATCGCGCCCGCCGACAACAATCGCTCCACAAGCTCCTCCGCCTCGCCGCGATCGCGATGGGCGTAGCGGCTCAAATAATCCAAGTCGAAAGCGGACTCATACCAGGGGCGCGGCGGGGAGGTGGACAAGGTCGCGGTTACTTCTTTCGGGGGCGCTTGGGGAGCGCGGCGATCCGTGTTTTCTCGACGCGCCGATCCAGCCGGGCAAGCCTTCGCCGCAGGCATTCGAGTTCGTCGCCGGAGACGGGCACCGCGCCGCTTCGGCCGGAATAACGGTGCAGATCGTTTTCCATTTCCGCCTGCGACACGCACCGATGCACGAGCAGACGCGCCGAGGCGAAGTCCTTTTGGCGGTGCTCCAAGTGGCGCGCGTGCTCAAGCCATGCAGGCATCCCAATGGCGATGGGGCGGCGCTCGAGTTCCATCCAGATTTCCAACGCCTGCTCCTCGCTCCCCGACTGGCGATAGAGTCTTGCCAGTCGCAGCAGCAGCCGGGGGTCGGAGCCCGGGTCGGGCATCAACCCCAGCGCGCGCTCGCACAAGCGCGCCGCATCGGAGAGCGCGCCGCGCTTCTCGCACCACCGCGAGAGCCCGAGGCACTCGCCCGCGCGCGTCACAACCGCGTGGTCGTGGGGCGCGGCGCCCATGGCCACCTGA
>CAYTRP010000065.1:0-3542 GCA_964440195.1 uncultured Candidatus Sumerlaeota bacterium | reverse complement strand
CTGACACGCGAGCAATGCCACCAACGACGCGATGTCCTGCGCGTTGTGCGTGATGACCCGGGGCATGACGCCGGCCTCGCCGGTGCGCGCCCAATGGTGCCACGCCTCTGGAATCAGGGACCCGTCGATGTCACCGGTCCGCTCGATGGCGAGGACACCGCGTTCGATGGTGGAGAGGCGCGCGTTGCCCAACTCGCTTCTCCAGAGCCGGCGGCACCATCCCAGCAAGTCGAGGTTCGGCCGTTGCCATACCGACCGATCCATGCGGTTCATGGCGAATCGACCGCGCAGCAGCGGCACGTCGAACCCGCGCCCGTTGTAGGTGCACAGCGCGTCGAAGCGTTCGAGATGCCCGGCCAGACGATGCAGCAGCGCGGGTTCGTGCGCGAAGTCCTCGACCAACAATTGCTCCAGCGTGAAGCGCGCGATGCGACCCGTCGTGCTGTCGCGCCCGACCCATCCAATCCCCACCAGAAACGCGATCGTGCCCGTGCCTCCCGACAACCCGGTCGTTTCCGTGTCGAGAAACGCGATGCGCGTGGGATCGAGCGGACCGCAGCCCACCGAGGGGAACAACAAGCCGAGTGTGTTCGCATCATCGAGGGCCGCGAGGCGTTCGCACGGAATGCGGAAGGCGTCGCTCCGCGCCCAGTCATCGCACCCAAACTCGACGGATTGGGTGCGGACCAACACGCGTCCCTCGCGCCGTTCGTCGACCTCCAGTCCCGGGAGCGCATCCGTCAACCGTGCGGGACGAGAGGGCTGCGCCTCGCGGAAAAACTCCGACGCGGTGCGAACGCCCTTGGCAAAGGCCTCGCCCAGTTGCTGGCGGCCTGCCAGAGTGGAACGAAGAGCGTCGAGGCGTGCGGCAAGATCCACGAGAGGTCACCGGATGAACCAACAATCGGGAACCTGTATCGGCGCAGTCCCACGGCCACATCAAGGCAAAGGTTTGGCGAACGGGCCCGACCGCATCCGCCGCGCGAAGTACCGGCCCCGATGCACGTGCACCCATCGCACCATCGCCAGAGCCAGCACGCGGCAAGCGAACCACCCCACGATCAATCCCATCGCCGGCCAAAAGAGGAGTCCCAGCGGCGACGCGGCACTCCCCCACCACGCGTAGCTTGAAACCGCCAGCAACAGGATGCCAAGGGACAACGCCGTGCTCCCCACAATGCGGATCAGCACCGCGGCGACTTCAACCCATGCTCGTGGGCGATGTCCCGATCCAACGGCGCGGGACGCGTTTGCCGACCTGGCAGGTAATTTCGTACGTGATCGTGCCGGCAAGGCGGGCCACCTCCTCCAAACCGATTCGCTCGCTGCCCTGCGCACCGTAAAGGACAACTTCGTCGCCCACCATGGCAGCCTGCACATCCGTCAGGTCGATCATAACCTGGTCCATGCACACTCGCCCGAGGACCGGGACGCGCTGGCCTCGGATCAGCACCCGCGCGCGGTTGCTCAGCGAGCGCGGATAGCCGTCCGCATAGCCGACCGGCAACAATCCCACTCGACCGTCGCGCGTCATGCGGTACGTGCGGCCATAGCTGATCGATTCGCCCCCGGGGTGGTCGTGTATCGAGATCACGCGCGTCTTGAGCGTCATCACCGGCCGCAGCGTGGCATCGCTGACGGTGGGATCCGGATGCGTGCCATAGAGCATGACGCCCGGGCGAACGGCGTCGAAGTGGCCGTCGGGGTGATGAAGCACCGCGCCACTGTTGGCCGCGTGGGTAAAGAACTTCAGGCCGACGGCTCGATTGGCCTCCGCGATGATGCGCAGGCGGCGAATCTGCTGCTGCGTGTAGTCCGTGTCCGCCGGGGTTCCGCCATCGGACACGGAAAAGTGCGTCATGAGCCCTTCGAGGTGCGCGGCGTCGCGCCCCATCGCCCCGATGACCTCGACAGTTTCGCTCGGCGAGAAGCCGTACCGGCCCATACCCGTGTCGATCTTGAGGTGGATGCGCCCGGGCAGGCCGAGACGGCGATACTCGGCGAGGTTCGCGTCGAGCACCTCGGCATTGCCGGCGGCCACGGAGATGCGCGCCTTGGCGAGGTCGCGCGCGTCCTCGGGAAACGAGGGCCCCATCAGGAGGATGCGTGCCTTGGAGAAGCCCGTCGAATCGCGCAGCGTCAGCGCCTCGTCGACCGTCGCGACGGCCAGCATCTCGACACCCCACGCCAACGCCTCGCGCGCGCACTGGATCATGCCGTGGCCATAGGCGTCCGCCTTGACCACGGCGATGACCCGAACGCGCGGGCCAACAAGCGAGCGGACACGATCCAGATTCGCGCGAAAGGCCCCAAGATCTATCTCCGCAATGGTGGGACGATGCGCGATCATGCCGTTCCCTTCGCCGGTGGAACAAGTTCCCGCGCGAGCAGGTGGTTGATGAAGTCGCGCACGGCGCCATGTCCGCCGCGTCGCGAGGAAACAAAGTCCGCGACGGCCTTCACCTCCGGCTCGGCGTCGGCGGGGCACGCGGCGATGCCCGCGGCCTCCATGCACGGGATGTCCGGCAGGTCGTCGCCCACGTAGGCGACCTCCTCCCAGTCCAAGCCCATCTCCTGTCGCCATGCTTCGAGCGTGGGGAGCTTGTCCAGCGTGCCGGTCTTGATGCGGGTGATCTTGAGATTGCCAAAGCGCGTCTCGGCAAAACCCGACGCCTCGCCCGTGATGATGCCCAGTTCGATGCGGTCGCGGATGAGGACAAGGCCCATGCCGTCGCGCGTGCTGAACTTCTTGAGCGATTGTCCGGTGCGGTCGTAGTAAAATCCGGCGTCGGTCATGACGCCATCGACGTCCGAAACGAGCAGGCGGATCGGGCGGCCATGCGGCGAGCGGTACCCGTGGCGGCGCACGAGGGCCTCAAGAAGGTCCCAGTCGTTGAAGAGGAGACGCGCGGCCTCGACACGATCGGACAAGGCCACCTCGCGCGCGGGAGCTTCGCCCTCGTGATGCTCCAACATCAACGCCGGGCGCATGGTCTGCAAGCCGGTCGAGACGACGTTGCGCGTGTCGCCCACGGCCATGTTGAGGAAGCGGCGCAATTCGCCGGGGTTCAGCAGCACCGCGCCAACGTCCACGCGCAGCAGCGGGCGCTCGCGCGGTTCGCTGTCGTGGTCGGCATGGAGCGCCACGGCCCCGCGCGCTTTCGCCTCGGTGAGGATCGCGGGAGTCGTGCTCAACACGGTGATTGTGGAGAAGAGTTCCGAAGCAGCGAGCGCGTCGAACGCCCAGCACCAGACCGGTTTCCCCGCCAGCGAATGGGTGAGGTCAACTGGCCGGTCGAGGTCGCTTTGCAGATGGCCGCTGGTGGCGTCGAGAAGGGCGGAGAGGGGCATGGGTTCAAAAAACCTTTGGGTGTCTGGCGCGTTATTTGGACCGATTCCGTTGCTGTCGCCTATCTCGTGATGTGCCCCATCCGCGCCACTTACCGGGCAGACACGCCCAGCGCCAACGGCGCGACGCCGGCGGGTAGGGCGAGAGCGACAAAACGCCAGCGGCCGAGATCCGTGACGCGCAGGATGCGCGC
>CAYTRP010000064.1:9763-12184 GCA_964440195.1 uncultured Candidatus Sumerlaeota bacterium | reverse complement strand
GTCGATGCCGACAACGGCATCGACCATCCGGCGGGGGAGAGCATCACCTGGCGCCATCTCCTTGAACATCGCGCAGGGTTCGTGGATCGCCGTTTGGACCCGACATCTCCGGAGGCCTCCATACCTATGGTTCCCCCCGGTGTGGTTTTTCTCTATAGCAACGAAGGGTACGTGGTCCTCGCGCGGGCCTTGGAATCAGTGACGGGAGAATCCTTTGCCGATCGGGCTCAGTCCGCGGTCTTTGATCCGCTGGGCATCCGCAATGTCGATTTCGAAGTACCGAGTCCCGATGATCGATGGTCGCCTTCTCTGGGAGCATCCGGTCTTGTCGCTTCGCCGCGGGAGCTTGCTCCCTTTGTCGAGGCAGTGGCGCGTCGGGATCGCCGCCTGCTAACGAGTGACGGATGGGATGACCTTTTCGATCTTGAATCCTGGGAGACCGTCCAGCTCGACGGTCAAAGCGCCCTCGTGCAGGAAGGGCGAGTGACCGGACGGCGCTCCGCCCTGCTTGTTTTTCCGAGGCGGCGCAGTGCGCTCCTCGTGACCTATGAGGAAGGTGAGGATACCGCGAAGGATCCCGCGGTCCCGCAACTCGCGGAGCGCGTGCAACGCCGGGCGATCGAAGAACTGGGGGAAAAGCGCAAAAGGCTCGGCTGTCGGACTTTCAGGCTGCCGGGCTGGATTTCGGGAACCCCCTCGTGCTCGGCCTGTGACTGGACGGCTCGCTGGGGCGTTTATCAATCACCCATGTCGGGTGAACAGTTGATCGTCGAAGACCAGAACGGCGGACCGATATTGATCGAGGAAAATGGCGAGACACTCGCCCTGGGACCGCAACTGACGGATGGACGCGGGACCTTTCACGATCTCTACAAGCCAATCACCGACGTTTCGGAAGAATCGCTCATGCATGTCTGGCCGCTACGGTCGGGGCAGAAGGATGTGATAGAATTTGGCCTGCGAGACGGACGCGTGATTGGGCTGCTCCGGGGCGCACGGTGGTACGACAAGATTGGCCCCTGACGTCACGCCCAGGGTTGTTGGCGGACTGCCGGAGGATCGGCGGCGATGCGATCGCGAGCCACCTCGATGACGGAAAGCGCAAGATCCACGCGGTTGAATGGCGGCATGACGTACACCCCCTGAACGAAGGGAAGGGCGTCGGCAAGCGCTTCCCGCGCGATGTCGATCCCGGTTTCGCGGGCCGAGTCGCGGTCGGGGCAGGCCTTCATCCGCTCGCGAATGGAGAGGGGAACCTGCATTCCGGGAACCTCATTATGAAGAAACTCGGCGTTGCGATGGCTGGCCAGGGGAAGAATCCCGATCAGGATGGGCACGCCGAAATCGATAGCCCGCTCATGAAATCGACGAAAGAGTTCGAATTCATAAACCGGCTGCGTCATGATGTACTCGGCGCCCGCCTCGACTTTTCGACGCAGGCGGGAGAGTTCATGATCGAGGTCGATGGCCCCGGGATTCGCCCCGCAACCGAGGTGCAGCCGGGTCGGATCACCCTTCAGGGGGTTGCCGGCCAGGTCTTCGCCCGTGTTCAGGTGATGCCCGATCCCGAGAGCCCCGATGGCGTCGACGTCATAGACGGCCGTTGCAAACGGATAATCGCCAAGCTTGGGGGGATCGCCGGTGATCATCAGGACATTGTGGATTCCAAGGGCATTTGCACCGATGAGGTCGGCTTGCATGCCGAGAATATTGCGGTCACGGCAGCAGAAGTGGACGATCGGTTCGATACCCGGGACTTGTTGGCGGAGCAGCATCGCCATGTCCACCGGGCCCATGCGGGCGCTGGCGCGCGGCCCATCGGCGATGTTGATGCAATCAACCCCCGCATCGCGACACTCGGCGGCCCGCGCCAACGAATGCGCCGCATCCGTTCCCACCGGGGGATCGATCTCCACGGAAACGACGAACTTCCCCGCGCGCAACTTCGCCGACATGCTGGCGGGAGTCTTCGCGAAGTGGCGCTGAACGGGCTGTGTCCCGGTCTGCTCATCGACCGTCACGCTGATGGTGGGGGAGGGGACCGAAGAGTCGCCGGGATTCAGCATCCGGATGGAGGCCTTGATGGCCTTGATGTGTTCGGGATTCGAACCGCAGGAACCGCCGATCAATCGCGCGCCATGATGGATCCCTTGGCGCAGCAACTCCATGAAGTACTCGGGAGTGGCGAGGTGAAGCGTTTGGTCATCGTGGCGAACCGGCTGTCCGGTGCCGGGCAGCAGCGCCAAGGGCTTGCCCGTGAAGGGCCGGATGACCTCCAGCGCCTTGACGAGCACATTGACTCCCGGGCCGTCATTCAGGCCGACAATGTCAGCCGGCAGGCGATCGAACTCTCGCCCGATGGCGGCGGGGCTGTCGCCGAATCGCGTGCCGTTCTGGTCGCCAAGATGGACAAGCGCGATC
>CAYTRP010000064.1:0-9753 GCA_964440195.1 uncultured Candidatus Sumerlaeota bacterium | reverse complement strand
AGCCAACTCCTTTGCAACCCCGGCCACAGCGGCAAGAGTGGGCAGGTGCGAGAAGGTCTCAAGGAGGAGCAGATCCACTCCCCCTTCGAGGAGGGACTTGATCTGCTCTTCGTACAACGCCCGAAGCGCGTCTCCCCCCAGTGCCCCTTCGGAATCCTCTCCCGGGGGGCCGATCGTCCCCGCAATCCAGCAGGCCCCTTGGGATGCTTCGCGTGCCAATTGGACGGCCGCCAGATTGGTCTCGCGAACCTTGTCCCCCAATCCATGGCGAGACAGCTTTAGCCGGTGTGCTCCAAACGTATTGGTCTGAAGGATCTCCGCGCCCGCCTGAATGTATTCCAGATGGATGGATTTGACGAGGTGCCCGCGCGTGAGATTCAGGCTCTCAAAGCATGTGTTGATGAAAACACCCTTGGAATAGATCATGGTCCCCATCGCTCCATCCGCGAGTACCACGCGGTGGCGAAGGGTATCGAGAAGCGATTGCGGATGTTGTGGTGGCGTCATGGAAGACCTTTGGAGTTGCCGTCAAATCATCATATCCGTACATCATGATGCGATGATACGAGGTCAACCCCAAAGGTTGCTGGACGGCACGCGGACCCTAGAAGGGTCTTTCGAGATTCGTCGTCCGGAAGCCAAAGAAAATCAGCAATCGCCACGAAGTGTAGTATGTCGGCTTGCCTTGGGCCTTGTCCGCAAAAATCAGGTTCCCGTCCTTGTCCACGGCGTAGAGTGAGACCTGATTTCGCGCCCTCTGGTTCTCCCGCTTGAAGAGTGCCAGCTCTGGAGTACTTAGCGTGCCGCCTGGCGTCACGATGGGAATGGCGGGAATCCCAATCAGGAAGCCGGAATCGTCGATACCGGCATAGTCCGCGCGGGCATGGACCACGAGATCCGCTGCCACTGGATCGGCTGCGACCTTGTAGCCATGCTCGAGGAGTTCCTGACGACTGCGCGAGACGATCACCTTCTGGTACTCGGTATCCACTTCCTCGGTTTGCAGGGTGAAGGTCTTTTCCTTCCCGTCGCCCGGATCCAGTTGAGCAATAGCCGGGTCAAGACTCTGCCACATGAGCGCCCGCTCGATGGCGGTCTTCTCCGTCGTCGTTGTGCGGCTGGGCCCACAACCACTGACCGCAAGGCAAAGGCCCAGCACCATCGTTTCCAACAGGTGGATGCGCATAACACCTCCATGAACAATAAAATTTTGAGAACCACTCAAGCATGCCTTTCGCCAGCAGAATTCACACCAACTATTCATCGCTGGGACATCGCACGCTCCCCTCTCTTGACCCTTCAGGCCACTTGCCGCCAATACAGTCCGCATAGGGAGGATACGATCCATGGCCCCGGTAAGAATCCTGTTTGTTTGCATGGGCAACATCTGCCGATCGCCCGCCGCCGAGTGTGTCTTTCGGAAACGCGCGGAGGACCGTGGCCTCGGCGCCCTTGTGGCCGTGGATTCGGCAGGCACCACCGATTATCATGCGGGAGATCCGCCTGACGCCAGAATGGCGGAGGCGGGAAGGAAGCGAGGCTACCTGGTTTCCGGCGCCGCCCGGCGGGTGACCGCACGCGACTTGGAGACCTTTGACCTGATCATCGCGCTCGACATGGCAAATCTAGGGGACCTTCATCGCCTTGATCGCGACGGGCGCGCGCGCGACAAGATCCATCTGTTCCTCGACTTTCATCCGAATCCCCCCTATCGCGAGGTTCCCGATCCCTATTATGGAGGGCCGGAAGGTTTCGAAAAGGTGCTCGATCTGGTCGAAGCCGCGACGGATGGTTTGCTGAATATGTTGACGAGGAAAGAGCCTTGAATCCCCAGCTTGCCGCCACTGTCGAGCAGGCCATCGAAAAAAACACGGGGCACTCGGCGAGCATTGTGGCCGACCGCCCCGTCGGCGGCGGCTGCATCAATGACGCGCGCCGCATAGACCTTTCCGATGGGCGTATCTATTTCCTAAAATCCAACGCCAGCAAACTTCATGGGCTGTTTGCCTGTGAAGCAGAGGGATTGAACGCGCTTCGTTCAGCGCGGGCGTTGCGTGTGCCGGAGCCTGTCGCCCATCAGGATGACTCGCGGAATGCTCCAGCCTTCCTCGTGCTTGAGTATGTCCACGCGGGCAAGCAAGGGCCCCGTTTCCAGGAGAGGCTGGGGAACGGTCTTGCCATGCTCCATCGTGGGACGCACGCCCCCCGCTTCGGCTTTCTCGAGGACAATTATCTTGGTGCCACGCCACAAATGAACGGATGGCTGGAGGACTGGGTGGAATTCTGGCGCGTGCGCCGGTTGGGGTTCCAATTGGAGTTGGCGCGCCGGAATGGAATCGGAGACGGCGAGCTTTCAAGACTCGGCGACCGCTTGATGGACCGGCTCGAGGAATATCTCGCCACCCCAGCCGAGTCCCCGTGCCTGCTGCATGGCGATCTGTGGGGAGGAAACGTCCTGGCCGATGAAAAGGGGGAGCCTGTCCTGGTTGACCCCGCCACGTACTACGGACGGCGCGAGGCTGACCTGGCCATGACGATGCTCTTCGGCGGATTCGGCGCCCGGTTTTATTCCGCCTACGAGGAGGCCTTTCCCCTCGCGTCCGGGAGCGAAGTCCGATTGGCGATATACAAATTATACCATCTGCTCAATCATCTCAATCTGTTCGGCGCGGGATACCGGGCTGGTTGCCTCGAGATCATGAGGCGCTATTGCTGAATAAGCCTTCGGCTGTCCGATGACTCGCGGGCATGCATGGCCGCGCCGATGATCCCCGCAAGGTTCAGGAGCCTTGCCGGCACGACATTCACCTTCGTCGTCAAGCGGTGGGCAAACTTGTCGAAGTTCTTGCTGGCTCCCCCCCCGAGAATGAACAGGTCCGGCCAAAAAAGCCGGTCGAGTTCCCTGAGGAAGGTATCGACGCGCTTTCCCCATGTGTCCCAGCTCCAGTCATTCCGCTTTCGCGCCGCGTCCGAGGTGACGTCCTCGACCTTGCTCCCCGACTCGAGATAGACGTGGCCCAGTTCCGTGTTGGGGACCAGTTTCCCGTTCACGAAGAGGGCGGTCCCAACACCCGTGCCCAGCGTGATCATGAAGACAACGCCCGAGCGCCCGCTGCCGGCACCGTGGCGCATCTCGGCGATTCCTGCCGCATCCGCGTCGTTCAGGGCGAAGACCGGGAGCCCCGTCTCCTCGCTGATCAGGAGGGAGGGACTCTGCCCAATCCAGGACTTGTGGATGTTCGCCGCGGAGCAGGAAAACTCGTTCTTCATCACGCACGGAAATCCGCATCCCACGGGACCGCGATAATCGAAATGCCGGATGATCTCGGCGGCGGTTTGGGCGACCGCCGCGGGTTCGGCGCCCTCGGGAGTCCTGAGCCGGAAACGATCGGTGATCAATTGGCCTGTCTGGGTATCGACGATGGCGCCCTTGATCCCGGTCCCGCCGATGTCCAGTCCAAGATAATCCATGGGAAGCGTCCTTGGAGAGGGGAACTCGAATCAGGCTGATGGGATGGACGAGATCTGGAACAAATCGTTGTTGGCTCGCGCCTTCTTTTTCTCTATGATCTCTGTGATCTCTGTGCTTCAAATCCGTTTTTCGCGGTTGCTGCAACAACCTTAAGCGTAACGCGGTGTTTTTTTGCCATGCGAACGGGAACAAACCCAAGATGCCCCCGACGCGGGGGAAAGCAGGAATTTTATCCTTTCTCTGTGTCCCTGTGATCTCCGTGCTTCAAATCCGTTTTTCGCGGTTGAAGCAACAACCTTGGGGTGCGCCCTCGGAAGGGCCTGCTTACTTGAACTCGACCATGGTGATGTTCGCGTCGAATCTGCCTCGGATGATGGGGGCCATTGCGCCACCGGACGAGGTCCGGGTCGCCGCCCCGACGGCATCGAGGAAACCCTCCAGGTTGACGGAATCCCGCGTTCCGGACTGCTCGCGGAACGCCTGCCCAAAGGCGTGACCCATGGTGAACTGGCCGTTGAACTTGTGGGCGGTGGAGGGAGTTCCATTGTTCGCGAGAACCGCCCACCGTGCGGGAATATTTTGCAACAACGCCTCCAGGTCGCCGCCCGCGCCCGCCATATCAAGGTCAAGCACGAGGATCACTTCTTCCGACCCGATGGACGACTTGAGGCTTTCGACGAGGTCGGCCAAACGCATCGACGACGAGCCCGACCCGATCGTCAGGTCTCCCGCGCTCCCCGATGCGGCGACATAGACGAGTGCAAGGTCGCCCGACAGGACTCGCGAGCCGAATCGCGAGACGTTGTCCGCGATGGCGCTTGCGGACACATCCATCGAGGCCACGCGCGCGACGTCGGTGAATTGTCCCGCCGTCGAATCCCGGAGTATCGCTTCCATGACGCCCACGGTCATGTTGGCTTCCGCCGACCCGGTTCCGATCAGCAGCGCAAAGCGCCGCTCCGGCCTCAACAGGAGGGGAAGCCGCTGGATCGCCAGGGAAGCGCGAACGGAGTTGTCGATATGGTCCGTCACGACGGCCTCGACGCGGTTGTTCCCCATCGCCAAATGAACGGTCAGGTCGCGCGCGGGAATGGAATCGGGCGCGGTCTGGTCGCTGGCAAGGGAGGCCTGGTCGATGCCTGCCTCGACGGCCGATCCGTTGTGGGTGATCGAGAGGGACTTGAGCTTGTTCGGAATGGTGGAGGTCCATCGAACCGCCGCATACTCGCCGCGCACCGATGACCCATCGGCGGGGGAGATGAAGGTGAACGTGGGGGGAACCCCGCGCTCAATGGCCTGCTGGCGGCGCTGCTGTGCCAGCAGATATTCCTGCCCGGAGTCGCGGAGGGCCACCCAATCGGCCTCGGACTTGGCCCCGTATTGCGCGGCGAGGTCCTTGTTGAATTGATTCGTGACCTCTGGCATCTTCGCCCGGTAATCGCCCAGGGCGCTGGGCTTCTTGCTGTAGATCGTAAAGACCTGTCCGTTGGTGACATACTTTGCCGGGGTGGGCTTGCCCAGTGTCTCGTTGCGATAGCCGTCCACGAGCTGGAGATCGACGTCCATGTCCCAGCGGCGAACTTCCTTGGGAAAACCCACCGCCCAAAGGAGGTCGTTGGCAAAGATGCCAAAGGGGAGGATCAGCGAGTAATACCGCCAATATCCCTTCGCCGTCATCTTGTTGATCGTTCCATCGAGCCGGAGGTCGTAATCCGTTCCCGGCTTGAGGTTTGCCAACTCGTCGGCGGAGACATACCGGATGCTCTCGAAGGTGCCGCTTTTCTGAAGGTCCTCCGCGACGATCTTGGCGGCCTTCGAGGTGAAGGGCTCCATGCCGCCGGAAAACTGGTCTTCATAGCGGCTGTACTCGAAGTTCTTGTACCAGGAAAGCGGCTTGACGTTGGAGCGAGACGGGCTGGTGCGAACGAAGCCGCGCTTGTCGCCGAAGTCCGAAACGACGACCCGGAGGGGGACCTCTTCCAGTTCGGGAGGCTTCGATTGCAGTTGGTACTGGCCGGCGCCGCCGCACCCGCACACGAACAGGAACGCACAGTAGAGGAGCGAGAAACCGATCGCCTTCATGTTCATCTTGATCTCCTGGTAGGCAACCTTGCGCGACAATTCATTCATGCATGGAAAAAACAACGAGGCTAGGGAGTCAAGGCCAGTCGGAATCCGTAAAGGGCATCCGCGCGGTCCGGCTGGTCGCGTTGGCGCCGGGTGGACGCCAACTCGTCGGGCAGGGAGAGGAAGCCCCCGCCTCGGATCACGCGGCGGGGGATGATCCCTGCCGGAGGTTCGCCGGGCCCGCGCGGGTTGGTTCGCAATGCCCCCGTCTCATAGGCCGTGTCCACATACCAATCGGCAACCCATTCGGCCACGTTGCCAGCCGTGTTGAAGGCGCCCGTGGTGCTCCGGTAGGCGGGATGCGAATCCACCCTGACGGGGCCCGAGCCATTCCCATACGTGGCCTTTGAAACATCGGGATCGCTCGATCCCCAGGGATAAATGCTCCGCTCCGTTCCGCGAGCCGCCCTTTCCCACTCCGCCTCGGTGGGCAGCCGGAAGTCGCGCCCCGTCACCCGGGCAAGCCACTCCGCGTACGCGTTGGCGGCCGTCCACGAGATGCCGTTGGCCGCGTGAAACTCCTTGTCCGGCAGGGGAGCATAGCGGTCTTCCGCTTCAATGAACTGAACGGTCGTCTTGTCCGTCGGCCGGAAGAGAAGGGCCGCACGATCCTTGTTGTCATTCAGGAACGTCGCGAATTCGAGGGCGGTCACTTCATACTGGCCGATCAGGAACGGGGAGAGCATGACGAGATGCACGGGCCGCTCGTCTTGCGAGGAGCCCTCTCCGTCGCGCCCCATCGTGAATCTGCCTTCTTCCACCGGGATCATCCGGGGATTGCGGGTCAGCTTGGTCGCCACCCCATCCGCCAGAGTCTTTATCTCTTCCTTCCGGTTCGCGGGCGCCTCGGCCATCATCTTCATGGCGGCCGACCAAATCCCCGCGAGAATTTCCGGCTCGGTTGTCTCTGCCAATTGCGAGCGGAACCGGCCGAGCCGTTCCGCCACCGGGTCCGGCGTTGCGGTCGGTACCGGCGTGGGTGCGGGGGAGGGAGTGGCCGTCGCCACAACCGTCGGCGTGGCAGTCGGCGTGCCGGTTGGATCGGTGGCGGGAGTCGCGACGGGACTCGGGTCAACGGCCGCATGCTGATTGGGATCTTCCCCGGTTCCGGATGAAGCGTCCTCGCCCGACATCAGCACCATGACGGCAAGCACGCCGACCAGCAAGGCCAGGACCGCCGCTCCGCCCAGAAGAACCGGGAGCGAGAGCAAGCTGCGCGTCACGGGCTGCTCCGTCGGCATGGTTGACGTCGGAGTCCCGTCGCCGGGCGGCTTCGTCGTGCGAGCCGAGGACGGCGTCTCGTGCAGGGCGGGCATTGCCGCCGTCATGCCACCCGCGGGCGAGGCGGTGGCACGTTGCCCGATGGCGGTTTGAGGCAGTGTCCCGTGGGTCTGCACCTCGACGATCCGCTTGCCCGTGCCGCTACTGCTCGGCGTGTGCGTCTTGGCGCCGATGATGGGAATCGTCGCGTCCCCCGGCAAGCCGACGAAAGCCCAGATGTCCGACATGGGCTTGTCGCCGATCGGGCTCAACGCGGCGGCGATGATCGCGCCCAATTCGGAGCCGTGCTGCGGACGCTTGGTCGCATCCTTCTCCAGGCACCGCTGGATGACGGCGTCCAACTCCTCCGGGAGATTGGGATTGGCGTTGCGAACCGACGGGGGAAGTTCATTGAGGTGCGAAACCGCGACCGTCAGTCCTGAACCCTGAAAAACGGTGTTCTTGGTAAACACATAGTACACTACGCAGCCAAAGGAATAAATGTCGCTGAGGTGCGAGACCCCCGTTCCCCGGATTTGCTCGGGCGACATGTAGCTGGGCGTGCCCAGCGCCTGGCCCGTCTGGGTCAATTGACCGTCGTTGACTTCCGTGAATTGGCCCGTTGGATCGATATGGGCGATGCCAAAGTCCATGACCTTGACCCGCCACTTGCCGCGCGGGAGACGCGCCACCATGATGTTGTGGGGCTTGATGTCCCGATGAATGATCCCCGCCTCGTGGGCGTGCGCCATCCCCTCGCATGCCGCTTCGAGGATCTGGGCCATGTCGCCGACGGTGAGGTTGGGCTGGGGCGTGGAGATGAACTCCTTCAGGTCCTGGCCCTCCACGAACTCCATGGCGATAAAGGCCATGTCGCCCTCGTGAAAGTACTCGTACACTTGCACGATGTTGTCGTGGGTCAACTTGGCGACCGTGCGTGCCTCGCGGGAGAAGCGGGCCATGATCTCCGGCGAGTTCAGGACCGCCTGGCTGGGAACCTTCAGCGCCACGTCCCGCCCCAAATCCACCTGGCGCGCCCGGAACACCTTTCCCATGCCTCCGGTGCCGAGAACCTTCTTGATCTCGTATTTCCCCGCTACGATGTCGCCGACGTCGAATTCCTGCATGGATCGGAAGCCCTTCTGTGGAAGAGACGCCTTGGATTCTCGACCCTAGAGAGTGGCCAAATCCCGAGAGTGGCGAGAGAAAAATGGAGCCTTGACCGGATATCGGCATTGCTTGGGGAAAACACCGCCGGTGCCAAGCCTCAAGGCTCGCCATCGTCTGGGCGCGGCACGGCGAAATCCATCGTGCAGAACTCCAGCAGCGCCGTCTGCGCCGGAGTCAGAACGACGCGTTCAAGGGGACTCCTGCCCGATGAGGGCACGAATTCCACAACCTGCTCGGCACATCCCATCTCCGTCACGGCCCCCTTGCGAAGGACGAAGAGATAGAGGCTGTCGTCATCTCCATCCCGGGTCTCGAAAATCCAATAACTCGTATGCTCGATTCTTCCCTGCTCGCGAAACTCGAGCGCGGGGTCCGGGGCTCCCTTTCGGAGCCCGAAGACTCCTCGGGCATAACTGGTCAGCTCCTCCCGGAAGATTCCGGGATCCACGTCGAGTTCCTCGGGCGGAAGGGGGTCCAGAACGGGGTCCAGGGCGGCGACCATTTCCACCAACTCATCGCACCACTCCGTGGGGAAGTCCGTGGTGTCGACGTTGGCGCCAGAACGATCTTTCAAGCAAGCCATCAGGAGTCCTCGTTTCTCTTTCGAGGAAAGCCTGAAGGAGGAACCCCCCAAGAATCAACCCTCAATCCCGTCAACCGCGCGGCGCAATCTTTCCACCGAGGTGTGCGTGTGGATGCTCGTGGTGGCGAGCTGCGAGTGGCCCAGCAGTTCCTTGATTTCCACCAGGTCCGCCCCCCGGTGGAGCAGTTGCGTCGCGAAGGTGTGCCGCAGCTTGTGCGGAGTGATGCGCGTGCTGATGCCCGCGGCGAGCACGCTCTTGCGAACGATATAGCCCACCTGCCGCGTTGTCAGATGGCCCTGTTCATCTCGGGGAAACAATGCCGTGTCCGGTAGGGGAGGGATGGATCGCGTCCGCAACCAGCCTTGAAGCTTCTCCCGCAGGACGGGATGAAGCGGGATGATTCGCTCCCGTGCACCCTTGCCCATCACGCGCGCCGTTCCCGTCGAAAGGTCCAGGTCGCGAACCTTCAGCCCCGTCAATTCCGAGAGCCGTAGTCCCGTGTACAGGAACGTCATCAGGATCGTGTGATCCCGCCGGGCGGTTTCATCGGCCATCCCATCGATCTGAAGAAGCCGGCGAAGCTCATCATCCAGAAGGAACAGCGGCAGCCGCCTTTCCATTCGCGGATTCTTCAGGCCCAACCCCGGATTGGAATCAACCAAGCCCGACTTCTCAAGCCACGCGCCAAAGAGGCGAAGAGAGGTCATGAGGCGGGCGAGGCTCTTCGGGCGGTACCCCATGTCATCGCGAAGATGGGCGAGATAGTCTTTGAACTCCAGGGGGGTAAGTCGTTGAACCTGAATGGGCTGGATTCCGTCCCGGGTGACGTATCGATGGAATCCCCCGAGGTCCTGCCGATAGGCGGTGGCCGAGTGCGCCGCGAGGCCCCGCGCCTCGACGTGGATCGCAAGAAACTGGTCGATGGCGGCTCCGAGGTCCATGGCCGGAGCATGGCAGTCTGGAGGTCCACACTGTCAAGAGTCCGAATGTCTAAATTGTAAATAATCACAATTTAGCGAAGTTGTGCCTTGGGCACCCCTCACCCAAGAAGGGAGCCCAAGGCGGAAGCCAGACGCCGCACGTCCTTCTCGCTGTTGGAGCGACCCAGAGAAAACCGGACCGCGCCGCGCTGACGATCCT
>CAYTRP010000063.1:0-12233 GCA_964440195.1 uncultured Candidatus Sumerlaeota bacterium | reverse complement strand
TTTTCGGCACTTTTGGGGCCGTGCGAGGTGGGCTGGGCACCGATCCGCGGCAAGGGAACGCGGCCCTTCTTTTTTTCCGACTCACCACTTGACAAACGCCCGGCACCTCCGATAAGGAAAATATACTTTCGTTAGAGAATGTACTCTCCAAGAGGTGTTCACCCCATGAAGCCGCCTTTTCCCGGGCAGAAACAGCCGGCATTTACCCTCATTGAGCTGCTGATTGTGGTGGCCATCATCGCCATTCTCGCGGCCATCGCCGTTCCCAACTTCCTGGAGGCCCAGACGCGGTCGAAGGTCTCGCGCGTCAAGAACGACATGCGCGTTATCTCCACCGCCATGGAACTCTACCGCATCGACAGCACTTCCTACCCCCTGAGCTACCGTGAGAGTCCCAACTACCAGTTCCGGACCGAGGGCAGCGTCGATCCGCTCCTCCTGACAACCCCGATCGCCTACACGACCCAGGTTTTCAAGGACATCTTCAACCCAAGCTACGGCAGTTCCAATCCCGACTCCGCCCGATTCATCATCTACGCCGTCAACCAGGAGATGGTTTCGAAGTTCGGCAACACGGCCATTGCCTACCAGACGTACCCAAAGCACCTCTGGATCACATGGTCCTTCGGGCCCGACCGCATGACGCAGACGGGCGGTTGGCATTCCCTTCAGTCCATCGAGCACTCGGAATCGACGCTCCACGGCCCCGGGCACGACCCCACGAACCAAGGTCTTCTCTACCCGCTTCGCTACGATCCGACCAATGGGACCGTTAGCTACGGCGACATTTACGCGTTCCAGGGTGGAGGCTTCTCCTTCTAGGGGCCTCCGCCGCTCCTCGCGGGGAATTCGCCCTCGGCGATCCTCCCGGCACGGATGGTTCGCGCGAATGCCAGCAAGGTGCCTTGCCAGTGTCCAACAAGAGTCCCCGCAGGGGGAGAAAGTGACCAGATGAAGTCCGTCATCTTCGCGATCCTTGTCCTTCTCGTTCTTCCGGCCTCCCCAGCCGTGGCTCCCGCCTCCCCTAATCGTCAGGAGGTCGAGTCGGCCATGCGGACGGCAGCGGACTTCATGATGGAGAAGCTCTCCTATCGCGGGGGATTTGTCTGGAAGACCAAGCCTGACGGCAGCCTTCGCTATGGAGAACTCAAGGCGCGCGACACGATGATCTGGGTGGAGCCGCCCGGCACGCCCACCGTCGGCATGGTGTTTCTGGAAGCCTACAAGGCGACCGGCGAGCAGCTCTATCTCGATCATGCAAGGACCGTGGCCAACGCCCTGGTTTGGGGACAAAGGCCCGAGGGCGGATGGAACTACAACATCGACTTTGAAGTGAATGGACTGGACGCGTACTACGAGGAATACTTCTCGAAGCGGTGGGGATGGCAGGAACACACGAAGAACGAAAACAACTCCACCTTCGACGACGAAGTCACCCAGGCGGCCACCCTGTTCCTGCTTCGGCTCTACGACACGACCCTCGATCCCGCCTATCGCGCACCACTCTTCAAGGCACTCGACTTCATCCTCGAATCCCAATACCCCAACGGGGGCTGGCCGCAGCGCTATCCGCTTCGCAACGACTACACCGCCGCCTACACCTTCAACGACGGGGCCATCTTCAACAACATCATCGTCCTTCTCGAGGCTTACGACCGTCTCGGGCGGCCCGAATTTCTCGAGGCAGCTCGTCGCGGGATGGACTTCTTCATCATCTCGCAGCTTCCGACACCCCAAGCCGGTTGGGCCCAGCAATACGGGCGCGACATGCAGCCCACGCGTGGCCGCAAGTTCGAGCTCGCCACTGTGAGCGCCGGCCAAACGTCGGACAATATCACCGACCTGTTCACCATCTACAAGGCCACGGGCGACCGCCGATACCTCGAACCCATTTCAAAGGCCCTCGACTGGCTCGATGCCTCGGCCATCGGACCCAACGGCCTTTACACCTACTTCTATGAAGCCGGGACCAATCGCCCCATCTACGCGCGCAAGCCCACCATCGAGAATCATGTCGCAACCTTCGTCCCAACCTACGACTCCGAGGAAGCCTATCCCTATGGACACCGGTTCACGCTGAATGTTCCTGCCCTTCGCGCGGAACTTGAACGGCTGAAGGCTCTCGATGCCGTTTCTGCCCGTGCGGAATTCGACGAAGCACGCGCCAGGGTGATGACTCAACCCGCTCTCGCCCGCAGATCCCGAAACACGGATTACCGCACAGTCGCCAAGAATCCGGAAGAAGTGCGCCAAATCATCGACACCCTCGGCGACGGAAGCGGATGGATCGAGGACGATGTGCTCCTCGACGAAGTCCATTTCATGAACAACCCGCCATGGGACATCGTCGCCTATGACACTGGAACCTATGTCGCCCGGCTTTACCGCATGATCAATCACCTTCATGGTTTGGAAGGGAGGGACGAATGACTCCTCCCCCTCGGCCGGTCCGGCTCCGAAGATGGAGATCGAGCCGCACTCGCAATACCGGTTTTAGTCGACGCCCCGCGTCGTTCGCTGCACATCTCGTCAAGGCAAGGAGAATGTCGCAATGAAATGGCCCACCTCATGTAGCCCCGGACTCTTCGTTGGCTGCTTGGCCGTGTTGTTCGCCAGTTCCACTTGGGCGGACACCATCGAAGTACCGGGCGATCAACCCACCATCGCCGATGCCATCGCCGTTGCCGTTGCCGGCGACACCATCCTCATCACCGACAGCGCGACCTACATCGAACCGCAGCTCATCATCGCCAAGCAGCTCAACATTTTTGCCGCCGAGGGGCAGACCCCAACCATCAAGCCGATGTTCGAGGCGGAGGACCCCTTTCTCCGCCTGAATGCGGGATCCGACGGTTCGCAGATCGGCTCGAATGCCGGTGGCCACATCGTCCTTGATGGCGATGGCGTCACACGCCGCCTGACGCGCTTGCTCTATCTTCATCCCGAGGCCGTCACATTCGAGAACATCACGCTCAAGAATCCCGAGGACGGCCCGGTTGGCGAGGCGATTCTTGGCTGGGGAGCCGGCAACCAGGGCTGCGGGAGCCTCACCGTGCGGGACTCGGTCATCGACATGATGAACCGCGGCCAGCGCGCCGTTAATCTCAACTTCACCGACATCAACGCCGTTTACACTTTTGAACGCGTCGACCTGAAGAACGTCAAGATTGGCCCGGGAAACGAGGATGGCATCATTATCGGCATCAACTCGTTCGAGTTCCAGGGCGGCACGCTGAACATCATCGATTCCCGCATCGAGGGCTACTGGCGCGGCATCTACGTCTTCCAGAACCCCTCAAAGCCAAAGTGGACCATCAACATCACCGACTCGATCATCAAGGCGAGCGTCAACCCGAACGGGGCGGGAATCTTCTCGTCCTCGCCGGTGGAGTTCAACATCGAACGCTCCGCCATCATCGGGCGCGCCCAGGGCATCCATAGCTTCGGCCAGCTCAACGCCCCGGGCGATCAAGGTTCCATCTACAACATCAACGAGTCGGACATTCGCAGCCTGAACTCCGTTCCGATTCACTTCCAGCCGAATCCCGACGGCAACCGGACACTGTCCGTCACAAACAGCATTATCTCCACCGGCGGCGAGGAGGCCAATGGCATCTTTGTCTCCGAGCTTGGCCCCGGCGACAGCATGACTGGAAACAACAACAACTCCAGCGCCGGATACGTCAATTTCGTCAGCACCGACGACGTCGACCCCGCCCAAGTGCCGAACTACCGGGATGGAAGCATTGGCAACCTCGTCTACTTCAACACCGCCTTTTCCACCGCCGGCGACCTAGGTGGAAAGATCGGGACGAACAGGAACTTCTTCCCCGAGTTGCTGGCCCCCATCACGATCGAGGTTCCCGGACACGTATCGGGAATCGCCGCCGCCATTGCCGCCGCCATTCCCGGCGACACGGTCCTGGTAACCGACAGCAACACGTACCTTGAACCCCAGATCGTTGTGGACAAGCAGGTCACGCTGATGGCGGCGGCTGGCGAGGAACCCCTCGTCAAGCCGAACGGCCCCGGCTTAGATCCTTTCCTCCGCCTGAATGCGGGCTCTGACGGCGCCCAGATTGGCTCCAATGAAGGTGGTCGCATCGTGTTCGACGGCGATGGCACCGCCACTCGCCTTTGCCGCGCACTCTATCTTTACCCGGAGTCCGCCGTGCTGGAGAACATCACCCTTCGCAATCCAGAAGACGCGTTCGGCGAGGCAATTCTGGGATGGGGCGCCGGCAACGGCGGGTGCGGAAGCCTGACGGTTCGCGACTCGCTCATCGACATGATGGGCAAGGGGCAGCGCGCCATTAATCTCAACTTCACCAACATCGACAGCGTTTTCACATTCGAGCGCACCGACATCTTCGGAATCAAGAGCGGGGGCGGCAACGAGGACGCCTTTATCCTCGGCATCAACGCTCCCTCCACCCAGGGCGGAACGCTCAACCTGGTCGGGTCCCGGGTCGACGGTCATTCCTGGCGCGGCATCTATGTCTTCCAGAATCCCGCGATCCCGAAGTGGACCATCAACCTGACCGATTCGATCATCCGCGCGCGCAACAATCCAAATGGCGTTGGCATCTTCTCGTCCTCACCCCTGGAACTCAATCTTGTCCGCTCGGCGATCGTCTCCAGCAACCAGTCCATCTACAGCTTTGGCCAGCTCAATGCGCCCGGCGACCAGGGCACCTCGATTTCCATCGATGAGTCCGACATCCGCAGCGCCAACACCGTTCCGATCCACTTCGAAACCAACCCTGTCGGCGGGCGCACCCTCTCCGTCAAGAACAGCATCCTCTCCACGGGTGGAGCCTCCAACGGCGTCTTCATTGCCGAACTTGGACCAGGGGACACGGCCACGGGAAACAACAACAACAACGCGACGGCTGGATACTTCAACTTCGTCAGCACGTCGGACGTCACGCCCTCGGAGACGCCCCTTTACACGGATGGCGACGTGGGCAACCTGACCTATACCAACACCACGTTCCTCACGGCCGGCGAATCCGGCGGCAAGATTGGAACGAACTTCGACTTCTTCCCCGTCGATGTGCCCTCGTCCGGGCTTGGCGACATCAACGGCGACGAAGTCGTCAACGTGGCGGATGTGACGGCACTGGCCAATGCGCTTGTCGCCGGCGATCCCCTTGATCCCGAAATCGCCGACGTAAATGGCGACACGAGCATCGACAGCGCGGACGTCGCGGCATTGGCCGACCTGATCGTCAATTCCGCGCCTTGAGAAGTCGGCGCCAAGGATCTGCAAAGCCAGCAATCGCGCCCGGGGGACCACCTTGGACTCCCGGGCGTCACTTTCAGGGAAATCCCGTTGCACACGGCATCAGTCCGGCTGGCTGGGATCCAGGAGATTGAAGTCCTTCTTCATCGGTCCATGCAGAGGCCTTCCGGCCAGAGAGTCATTTCAACATGCCAGCCCACACACAGCCACGATGGATGCGGGGTCTCGTCCCTCTCGCGGCAGCATGCCTGGTGGCATCTCCCTTGGCATATGGGAACGATCCGAAGATCGATTGCCGTCTTCTCAAGATTGACGAAGGCGTCTCATGGGTCAGCGGATACTGGGGCTACAATGCCCCGAAGCTTGTGCACGATGGGCAGACTTACTTTACGCTCGGATCTTGGGGGGGCGACCAATCCACCAGTCGCGGGGTGATTTATCGCCTCGATGACGATGTTTGGCGGAGGGGATATGAGTGGGAAGGCCTCGACTATCAACCCGGAATGCTCCTGCTTGACAGCCGCAAGCGCCTCATCCTTATCCATTCGAGAAAGGGACGGAAACCTGCCGTCATGCGCTCAGTCGAGCCGGGCAACTGCGAATCCTTCGAGCCCCTCTCCGTTCCCGATTGGATGAATCCCGCAGGGTACCTGGGCGCCGGCATCCACGACGACAGAATCGTCATTGGCTACATCGGAGACCCAGACACCTACAGCTTTCAGTATGCCGTCCTCGACTTGAACCAGTCGGCATGGTCCGGGCCCTTCATGCTCGCACCGTCGCAGAGGAATCAGCAGCCCTTCACAACGTGGCTCTACCCGATCATCCGCCCAAATGCGGGCGGTATCAGCATGGCGGTCAGCAACGGCAGGGACACCTCCAACCTGAAGCACGAAATTTTTTATCTCGATGCCCCCTATGAGATGACCGCCCCGATCGTGCCCGAACTCGTGGATGTGGTCATCCCGTGGACGGACAGGATTTGCCAGGCCGCGTCGATGCATGTCACCGCTGAGGGCACCACCCTCATCGCCGGCCAATATCACGAAGGAATCTCCGGGAACTCCTTGTCGGTGTGGAGGAAGCCGTCCGGCGCGAGCGACTGGACTCGCCGGCGCATCAGCGAAGGCCAGGTCGGCGCGATTTTCCAGGCACCCTCCGATGACTCCTTGTGGCTGATGTCCACCTCGAGATCTTCCCTAAAGCTCTATGGCTCCGTTGACAACGGGGAGAACTGGACGGAGTCGCCACTCGCCTCTTTCGAGGAGTATGGGCTGCGCTCGACATTCTTCCTCCATGGCCTCAATGCCGCCAGCGGCAGCGAGATCCCCGACACGCCCACCGCTGTCTTTAGCTCGGGGGTGCACCCAAACTACCAACTCTGGTTTGTCCAGTACAATGTCCCCGGCGCAGTGCCCGCATCCGCGTCGAATAGTGGCGGGAGCGAGTGATTCCCATGAAGACCGCAAATGAATCCCGAGGAGGCAGTCGGATGACGTTCACTCGTGTTGCCATTTCACTGTTGGTTGTCATGGGTATCGCAGTCTCCGCAATGCAGGCTGCCGTTGTGGAGCAACGCTTCATCCCAATCGACTCGGGAGCGACGTGGGTCAGCGGTTACTGGGGGTACAATGCCCCCAAGCTGGCATTTGATGGGAAAAGCTTCTACACGGTAGGATTGTGGGGCGCGAAATACGAAGACTCCGTGGGCACGATTTACAAGATTACCGACGGCAAGGTGGAGAAGGGAATCAAGATCCCGGGCATTTCCCAGCCTCCGATGGTCATGATCGACACCCAGGGGAGGCTCGTCGTGGCGGTCGCCCGCGTGGGCAAGGCTCCGCTGCTTCTCCATGCAAAAGCTGCCGGAGAGATTCACCAATTTGACGAACTCTCACTGCCGCCCCACATTGATTCCGGCCGTTACATGGGCGCCGCCATTCATGGCAACAGGGTGATCATGGCCTTCCTCCAGGGGGAGGATAGCGATTTTACTCTCCTCGTTCGCGATCTCTCCAGCAGTGAGTGGCATCACAAGGCCGTGCTTCAGCCCGGCCAGATGAAGACGGTTCCCTATACAGCTTGGGTCTATCCGGTGATCGTCCCGACCGACAAGGGTGTGCACGTGCTGATAACGAGTGCGGACACGAGCCATTCCTACAACAAAGTCATGTACTTCTTCGGCACTTACGAGCAAACGACACCACTCCAGACAGAACTGCTGGCAGAAGTCCCCCCCGATGCCGGCAAGGTGGTGTTCGGCCAGTCGATGCGCGTGAGCGACGACGGAACGATCAATGCCGTCCTTCTCTACCAGCCGGCCCACACGGTCGGCCTCCATGCCTTTCGGAGGGATCCCGTCACCTTCGAATGGAGCGACACCTTCCTGAAGCCCACACCCGTTGGTCTTCAGCCCGGCGACGAAGACTTCGTTCGAACCGGGATCGTGAAGGCGGGGAATGCGACCCTTGGCAGTGTGGGGTCGCTCTTCGAGGATCCCTCGGGAAACCTCTGGATTACCGCGACGGCCGGCAATGGGTTGGACCTCTTTCGGTCGGCCGACAAGGGACGGACTTGGGAGAGAATGGAAGCGACTCCAGAAGAACCTGTCGATCTGAGGTATGCCTACTTCCTCCACGGCATTCATCCCGGGAGCGGGGGGACCATGCCCCGGGAGCCGCATGTGGTCTTCAGCAGCACTGTTCAGGACGGGTATCAATTGTGGCTCGCGAAGATGATGACCAACACCCAAGGCCTCCAGTGAAAGACTGCGCGCGATGATTCTCGATCGGCTGATCAACGTGGGTGCCGTGGCGGTCTGGATGGGTCTGCTGTACCCCTTTCCTGCGTGGGCTGCCACGGCACTTGCGAGAGAGCACCAAGAGTCGCTGACGACATCCCATTCCGCTTCCGAGCTTTACCAGACCGGATTCGCCCACCTGGTTCGCGAGAATTCCTCGGGCGATGGCGTTGTCCTCGACGACATGATGCTGATCGATACCGACGGGCCGGGTGCAGGATACAGTCAGAAGGGTGAGTTCCGCGAGCCGATCCACCAAGGTGTTCGGGCTCGCAAGACACTCTGGCTGGACGATCCTGCCGCCTATCGCGCTCATTGTGTTCTGTTCATGGCGCCACTCTCGCCAAGCCGGCAAAGCCAGGCTCCCTTCGAAGTCCGCATCAATGGCCAGCGGCTCTCGTCTCCACCGCTGTCGTTTCACGAGCCGGAATGGCATTGGATCGAGTTTCCGCCCCAGTGGTTGGCGCGGGGGGAGAACGAGATCGTCGTTTCGTGCGATGCGCCCGAGGGTGAGGGATACAATCTCCTGTTTGCGCGGGCCGACGAATTCGAGGGAGGCGGGGGAGCCTTCACCTGGAGGGGCGGGACGGGATACGCCGCGATGGGCCACCTTCCATTCGGGCATGACGAGGATGAGATCATTCCGTTCAAGGTTGGTAGTGGCTCCTCCCGATCGACCGATGGCGGAGTCAATTGGTCGCCGGGCCTTGGCCCAGGCGGGAATGTCACCGGCGAGTACACCATCCGCCTCAACCTCCAGCGGTATCAGGCAACAGGCGAGCTTCATAGCCGCGCGATCGATCTATGGGCCGACGGCGAACGGTGGAATGCCATCAGTCCCCAAAAGACGGTGGACGCATTGCGCGTGCGCGGAGTCGGCCACACTCCCGAAGGAACACGCCTTCTCTGGTCGATTCGATTTGGCGACACACCGGACATGACATCGACCTCATGGGAGGGGTTCCAGCAGATAGGCGAGGGACCAGGCGGTACATGGGAAGCCGGCCCGGCACCCAATCGATACGCGCAGTTACGCGTGCAATTGCAGACGGACAAGCCTCTGGTGACGCCGCGAGTGGACTCGCTGGAGATCGAGCGCACCTTGCGGTGGCAGGAATCCGCGCTCTCGGACTTCGCGGTCGTCAACGAGGAGAACGTTCATCACCTCTACAGTTCGTTCCACCAGCCCCAGGAAGACAGCAACCATCCCCGTCTCGCCGAAGCGAGTAAACGGTTGGGGATCGGGGCGGTTGTTCGCGATGCCCGGGGTGACTTCGAGCGCATCAATCTTCTTCGGCACCACGTGTCCACCTTGTGGAAGCACGCACTCCCCGAGCCGGAGTATCCCGCTTGGGACACACTTGCCATCCTGGACCGAAACGAACGACTCGGATGGGGGGGCATGTGCATGCAGTTCGTCGTGGTGTTCATGCAATCCCTTCAGTCCGAGGGCTATCTGGCACGCCACATCAACATGTTCGCGCATGAAACAGTCGAGGTCTATGTCAACGAGCTTGATCGTTGGGCGATTGTCGACCCCGAGAGCGTGTTTGACTCCTACAGTTTTGACCGTCAGACAGGGCTGCCCCTCAGCGCGCTCGACCAACATGCCGCGTTCCTTCGGACATTCGGACTCTCGCGAGAAAATCCCATCCGCTGGAAGGCCATCGAGCCATGGGGCTGGCCCGCGCCAGACTTGTTCCCGCAAGACATCGGCTTCTCGACGTCAACGCCCCGGCTTGCCAATCCCGACAAGCCGCCCCCGCAGTATCGGCTCGCGGGCTTCGTGCGCATGATTCCCCGGACGGACTTCCTCTCGAATCCGGCTCCCGTTCCAGTCAACAATGGGCTCTATCTTGCGTGGCCATGGACGGGCTATCTGAACTGGTTCGACGAAGCCACCCCGCGCAAGCTGCAGTACGGCATTCACACGGATCGCCACTGCGACTTCTATCCGACGGTCCATCGTGTCGAGTTTGCCGGCATTCTCGACCCGGTAGCTGGAACCGTCGAACTGGCGCTTGTGACACAAACGCCGAACTTCGAGTCGTTCGAGGTTCGCGGCAACGAGGGCTCGTGGGTGGATTCCCCGGCTCGCATGGCGTGGGCGCTTCGACCCGGTGCCGTAAATTCCCTCGAGATGCGCGTTCGAAACAAGGCGGGTCGCACGGGGAAGCCCTCGCGCGTGGAAATGGTGTGGCATCAAAGACCCGCCTATGATGGGGGGAAATGACCGCATGAGTCTCCCCTCGCGAGTGCGCGGCGCCAATACCGTGTCGTCAGGTCATTGGGTGAAATCCCTTGCATGGTGTTCCTTGCTTGCGGCGGCGCATTGGCAGGCAACCCCGGCCCTTGCGGTATCCGAGCCGCAATCCCTTGGGATCCCCGTTCGCAGCATGACAATCTGGGATTCACTCGTCGTGCGCGAGGAGGGCCGCCCGATCCTCTACGCTGGGACCTACACGGGGACCGGCAATGCGCGGGTCCTGCGATACGATTATGAGGGCGGCGCAGTCGTGTACTATCCGCTGGAGAACACCAAGGGGGCATACGGCCTGGCGTGGGATCAGGGGATCCTCTACGTCGGGACCATCGAGAAGGCGAAGCTGTTTCGCATCGATCCCGCCTCCGGAGAAGTCAGGGACCTCGGAACGCCCGCCCCGGGCGAACAGTATATCTGGAGGCTCGACACAGGTCCCGATGGCCATGTCTTCGCCTCCACCTATCCGGGTTGCAGGCTGCTGGAGCATGATCCGTCAACCGGCCAGCAGAAGGACCATGGGCCGATGCATTCCGAACGCCAATACGCGATCGCTCTCGCGACGACGGACGAGGGATCGATCTACGTGGGGATCGGCACGCCGGCCGCGCTTGTCGTGTATGACCCCGCCAGCGGAACGAAGTCGGAAGTCTCCCTCGGCGACTATGCGAAGGCCGCCTTCGCCTACCCGGCCTACGAGGACGGACTCGTCTATGTGCGATTTGCGGGAAGCGACTCGCTCCTGATCCTGGATTCCGAGACGCAGGAAGTCTTGCTCACGCTGGACGGTGAGGGTGACGGGACCAAGTACAGCTATTCGCGCCCCAGCCGCGACTCCCACATTGTCATCACGGGTTTCCCCGAGGGCCTGAAGAGATACGATCGCGAGGCGAAGGCACTCGTGGATTCCCCCCTTCCTTTTGGCGCATTGTTCGATCCCGCCAGCGGGGTCCGATTCGACATCTCGCCCGTCGAGATTCGCGCGATCGACGCCGCCTCGGGCCAGACGCGCCATGCCGTCGACGTAAGCCGCGACGGCGAGGGAATGGACATCTGCTCGATGTCCTTTGGCCCCGATGGCGCGCTCTACGGAGGTGTCTACAACCTCCTTCACCTATGGCGCTACGATCCAGCCGCCCCTTCACTGGTGGATCTTGGCACTGCCACCCCCGGTCGCAGCGGCCAGTACTACGACTTCTGTGTCGTTGATCGCGAGTTGATCATGGGGTCGTATACTCATGCGGTGCTCACCACATACAATCCCGCGAATGCATGGAGTCCAGGTGCCGATCCGGAAAGCAACCCGCGCGTCATCGGGCCCCTTGGAGAGGACCAGTATCGGCCAGTGGCGTTGCATGCCGGCACGGATGGAATCGTTTACATCGGGAGTCTTCCAACTTACGGGCAGGTGGGAGGCGCTCTCTCGACGCTGGATCCATCAAACGACTCGATCGTGGTGCATCGTTCCCTGATCGGCGACCACAGTGTCGGCGCCGTCACGGGTGGCGAGCGTGGAAGGATCTTTGCCGGGACCACTCTGGCCTCCACGGATCCCGCGCACGCTTTCGATCCGCCAGAGGCAATGGTGTTCCAATGGGATCAAGCCGCCGCGCAAGTCGTCCACAAGGCAGCACCCGTTCCCAAGGCACGGGCGATTCACTCCCTGATGACTGTGGGGGAAGATCTTTTGCTTGGATGCGCGGACAGCTCCCTCTTTTTGATGAATACGGCGACATGGACGACGGCTGCCGTTCTTCGACCCGATGTCGGAGCAGTCACGCGCATGCGACGGGGTCCCGGCGGCAGGATCATTGGCATCTCTTCCTCCGCGCTGATTGAGATCGGGGTTCAGGAACCCGGCAGCATCGGCGTGGAGAAGATCGGCCCGGGCGGTGTTGACTTCGCGATCGCCATTTCCGGCGATCGCG
>CAYTRP010000062.1:11556-12267 GCA_964440195.1 uncultured Candidatus Sumerlaeota bacterium | reverse complement strand
GAGGCCGCGCTCGGTGCAAAACACGCAATCCGCCCGCGCCAGCAGCCGCGCCTCCATGACCGCGCCAGGGCCATCCATACCCGGGCGCGCCTGATGCCGAACGTGGCGGACTATGGACACTTCTCCCTCCCGCGCCACGACATCGACGACACGCGCCTCTCGTTGATGCGCGCCCTGCGCCGACCGCGGCTCGTCTTCGGCGGCCACCTCGCGCCCCACAAGGTGGATTTCGAGCGCTTGCTCGCCATCGCCACCCGGCGTCCCGACTGGTCGCTCGTGCTGATCGGCCCCGAGTGGAAAGGCGTCGATCCGCCGCCGGCGATGTCGGCGCTGCGGCGCCTTGCCAATGTCACGCTGCTGGGCCATGTGCCCTACGACGACCTGCCCGCCTACCTGCACGAGGCGGACGTGTTGCTGATCCCCTACGTGCTCAACGAGGCGACGCGCGCGGTCTCGCCCCTCAAGTTCTTCGAGTACCTCGCGACCGGGCGGCCCATCGTGGCCTCGCCGCTGCCGTCGCTGCTCCCCTATGCAAACGCGATCGCGCTGGCCGACACGGAGGCCGGATGGATCGGCGGCATCGAGGCATCGCTGCGCGACCCGCACAACCTGCAACTGCAACGGCGGGCGCTGGCGAGGAAGAACACCTGGGAGACGAGGCTGGAGGAAATGGGCCGGGAGATTTCCGCACGCGAGGCGCGAGGGGGTCCT
>CAYTRP010000062.1:6633-11546 GCA_964440195.1 uncultured Candidatus Sumerlaeota bacterium | reverse complement strand
GTCCTACTCCACCTGGAGCGTGATGTTGGACCGGCTCGAGCCGCGCCGTTCATCCGTGGTTGGATGAAGGACGTGGCCGAGCGCGCGTTCGAAGTGTTTCTCGAACGCCTTGACGACCACGGGGTCGAAGTGGCTGCCGCTCTCGCCCTTGACCCGGTCAAGCGCGTCCCTGGGCGACAGCGGCTTGTTGTAGGAGCGCTGCGACGTCATGGCGTCGAAGGCATCCGCGAGGGCGAGGATGCGACCCTCGAGGGGACAGTCCTCCCCCTTGAGCCCGTCGGGATAGCCGTTTCCATCCCAACGTTCGTGGTGGCTGCGAATCCACGGGAGCAGGTCGCGCAGGTACAGGATGGGCGCGAGGATCTTCTCGCCGATTTCGACGTGGGTCTTGATGTCGTTGTACTCGGTGTCGGTGAGGGAGCCGGGCTTGTTGATGATTCCGTCGCGGATGGCGATCTTGCCGATGTCGTGGAGGTCCGCGGCCATGCCGAGCTTGCGCAGGCGTTCCTTGGAGAATCCCATCTCCGCGGCGATGCCGAGCGCATGCTGCTTCACGCGCTGGGTGTGCCCCATGGTGTAGGGGTCCTTGGCCTCGATGGCGTTGACGAGGGACTGGAGCATCTGGGTGTAGCTGTCCTGAAGATTGTCGCAAAGGCGGCAGTTGTCGAGGGCGACGGCCGCCTGGTTGGCAAATGCGGTGACGATCTCCGCATCCACCGTGGTGTAGATGATGGAGGCCTGGCGGTTGTCCAGGTACAGGGCGCCGAGCACGTTGTCGGCGACGACCAGCGGCGCGCAGATCACGGACTTGACGGAGAAGCCCACGATGGACTCGCTTGCCTCGAAGCGTGCGTCGTGTCCGGCGTCGTTGGCGATGAGGGTGCGGCGCTCGGCGACGGCCTGGTTGAGCACGGTGGTGCTCACGGAAATCGGCAGGTCGTGGCGCCCCATGCGGTCGGCCACATGGCGCGGGATGAACTTTTCTTTATCATCCCGCAGGAGGATGACGAGGTTCTCGGCGCCATCGAAGACCTCGAAGAGCGATTGCCCGATGACCCCCAGCAAGTCGTCGACCGGGAGCAGGCGCGACATCAGCGCGGTGACGGAAAACAGTGCCTTGGTGGAGCCGAGGAGGCGGCGCGTCTGCTCGAGTTCCAGGCGGTTGGCGTCACCCGAATGGCGGGTGGAATCGCCGGACAACAGCGCGTAGACGCGTTCGGCGACGGAATCGAGGGTGACGTCGGCAATGTCGACGGCGGAGTGGACGTGGGATTCGCCGACGGTGAAGCTGATGGAGCGGAAATCGGTGTTCTCGAGCAGGTGGATCTCGGACGCGCCGATGGTGACGACGTCGCCGGGCTTGAGCATGGCGCGTTCCACGCGCTCCCCGTTGACCATGGAACCGTTGGTCGAGTTGTTGTCGCGCAGCACGATGCTGTCGCCGCGCAACTCGACGACCGCATGGATGCGCGAGACCTTGGGGTCGTCGAGCTTGATGTGGCAGGTGAGGTCGCGGCCGATCACGAGCCGGGGGACGGACAAGGGGAGCGTCGTCCCCTGAAGGGGGCCGGTGCGCAGCGAAAGGATCAGGTCTGGAGGCGTGCGTTCCATGAAACTCCGCTTCCCCGGGCGGAGGGATCTCGGTCGCCGGCATCCCGCGATGGCACGGTGAGTCGTGTCGGCTCACCTGCTGGCAACGTCTGATAGCCGGGCGGCTTACGCAACCCGATTTGCGGAGTGAGAATGTCCTGGGGCCGTCGGGTTGCCGTGGAAGGCTCCAAGGACAAGACCCCGCCGTTGGGCGGGGGTCTTGTCAACGGTCGCGACCGGAAATCGTCACGCGCCCGCGGCCGCGGGTTCGCCCTTGAGGAAGGAGCTGTGAAGTCCGCCCGTGCCGCGGATGAGCGCGACGCGTCCGGTGCGGGCCAGCTCGAGGATGCCGAAGGGCTCGATCATGGTGAGGAAGGTCTGGAGCTTTTCCTGGTGGCCCGTGATCATGTAGGACAGGGTCTCGGGGGTGATGTCGATGACCTTGGCCTTGAAGACGTGGCCGACCTCGAGGAGTTCCGTGCGGCGCCCGGGGGGGATCGCCACCTTGACGAGGATCAGTTCCTTGTCGATGAACTGGCCGGTTTCGGTGAGGTTCTGGACCTTGATGACTTCGATGAGCTTGTTGAGCTGCTTTTGGATCTGCTCGACGGTGCGGTCGTCGCCGCGCACGACCACGGTCATGCGACTGATGGTCGGATCGTGGGTGGTGCCGACGGCGAGGGAGTCGATGTTGAAGCTTCGGGCGGCGAAGAGGTTGGAAATCCGCGCCAATACGCCGAAGCGGTTCTCGACGAGCACGGAGATAACGTGGCAGGACTCGTGAGGAGGGCTATCGGGGGTGGTGGACATCGGATTGGCTTCCTTGTGCCGAAAAATGGACGGGAAGGGGGCGCGAGCGGGTGGCCGGGAGTCAATGCCAGACGCTCGGCGATATCCAAGATGGGGGTCAGAGCACCTTGGTTCCGGGGCCCTCGGGGGGCTTGATTTCCGCGAAGGCGTCGAGGCAGACCCGCGCGCCCTTGGGCAGGCCGGCGACCTGCACCACCGTCAGCGCCGGGGGGAGGAAGAAAAAGATGTCCTTGGCGATCTTGTCGTAGTGGGCCATGTCCGCGAGGTCGGTCAGGTAAAGCGTGACCTTGAGCACGTGGGACATCTGGCCGCCGCAGGCCTGCACGCATTCGCCGAGGTGGTTGAACACCGTGCGCATTTGCAGGACCGGGTCGGGCCCGACGAGTTGCATCGTCTTGGGGTCGAGGGGGAGCTGTCCTGAGAAGTGAAGCGTGTTGCCGTACTTCATGGCCTGGCAGTTGTGGCCGAGGGGACCCGGTGCCTTCTCGGCCCAGATGGAGACTTTTTCCGGCATGGCAGTTCTCCCTTCGAGGAACGATGCAGGAAGATCCCCCGGAGGGCGGGCGGGGGGCAACAGGGGATGGTGGTCGCGGTCAGCGCGCGAGGGAGAGGTCGGTTCCCTCCTGGAACCCGAGCAGGCGCAGGATTCCCGCGCGCAGGAGATTGTGGCGCGCCGTGTCGTCGGGAATGCTGTCCAGCGGGACGCTGAAGAGGATGGCATGGGCGGAGGCGACGGCGGCGGGTTGTCCGTCGGCCGTGCCACCGGCAAAGGTCAGCAGCGCTTCCGCGCCGGCGACCGGTGAGAGCACGTCGGGCGCGAGGACGGGATAGCCCGGGCCGCTGCCGTCCTCGAACGCGAAGGAATCGCCGTCGCCGATCACATTGAAGAGCGGGCCGCGCGCGGTGTGCGTGCCCGTGGCGGTTCCGGCATGGGTTGCGCCGAAGATGTCGGCAAGGAATTGCGCGCCGCCCGGCGTCGAGGCGAGGTCGCGGGCGACGTCGGTGCCGCTGGCGATGAGCTTGCCGCCCTGGTCGATGTAGGCGCGGACGAGTTGTTGTTCCGTTTCATCGAAGGTGTGGTCGTTGGTGGATTCTCGCCCGAGCATCCAGACGACGAGGTTGTAGTTTTCGAGGGCGACCTGACCCGCGATGACGGCCTCGTTGCTGGCCGAGTCGAAGTCCTCGCCCGCAAGGCCCAGCGCCACGCCGTGGGGGATGATGCCGTCGAAGGTGTTCATGCGGGAGAGGATGCCGCGCTCGACGCCGTCCCCGAGCACGATGTTGAGCCCGCGATCAAGGCGGTCGAAGCCGTTGACGACAAGGATCTCGGGGCGGTCGCCACGCGAGAGGCGTACGGCCAGCGTCTCGGTGGGGAGCGACTCGCCCCCCGCGTTGAGCGCGGTCACGCGGTAGTGCGCGACCTCCCCTGGGATGAGCACGCGGGGGCGCCAACTGGTTTCCTTCACGTCGAATCCGTTGTCGAAGCCGCGGCCATTGACCGAGCGATAGACGCGGTAGCCCGTGGCGCGGTGGCCGAGGGTCGTGGTGTTGCCGGTGTCGTGCGGGGGGGCGTCCCACGCGAGGGTGACGTCGCCGCGCAGGTTGGTGGTGATGCGCAGGTTGGCCGGTGTCTCGGGCGGGTAGGTGCGATTGTCGAACCCGGGGACATGGTCCGCATAGTAATCGATGAGGCCCTGCATGATGGCCTTGGCCCCGGCGCGGCGAAAGGCGGGGTCCAAGATCGCCGCCGCGTCCCCGGGGTTGTCGTGAAAGCCGTTCTCGACGAGCAGCGCGGGCATCTTGTTGTTGCCGCGCGGGTTGGTCTCGCCCAGCCAGCGGGTGACCTTGCCGACGTCCTCCCACGTGGGGTCCCAATCGCCGCGCATCACGCGGAGCACGCGGTCATGCACGGCATTGGCAAGCTCGACGCTGCCGGGAAAGCCGGAGAAGTCCTCGTGCGGGCCCCAGCCGTGAATGCCGTAGATGTAAGTCGAGAGGCCCCGCACCTGATGGTCGATGCTGGCATTGGTGTGCCACGAGAGATACAGGCTCGCGGGCGCCTCCCATGCCTCGCATTCCCACTCGGCCCACAGGGGCATGGCCCACACCTGGTTGAAGCGGCGCGAGTCGCGGGCGGGATCGAAGCCCATGAAGATCGAATACGTGTGTCCGCACTCCTCCCAGCGTGGCTTGCCGCTGGGCGGCGGCGGTTCGGTGGGATAGTTGTCGAACAGGGCATTGGCCGGCGCCGTCATGTCGCCCATTCCGCCGCCAAAGCGAAGCGTCGGCGCGACGATCATGTCGCCCTCGTTGGCCGACTGATTGGGGACGACGACCGAGCCGCGCACGTCGCTCGCGCCCTTTTCGAACCAGTAGGTGCCGAGGTACTTCCACGTGTGGCCGTCGCGGTTGAGGTCCTGCTGCCAGGCGGTGGTGCCACCGGTGTGATTGACGACAAAGCGCGCGTCGGTGGCGGTGCGCTCCCACATGCGCGCCTCCACCGCGGTCAGCCG
>CAYTRP010000062.1:5210-6623 GCA_964440195.1 uncultured Candidatus Sumerlaeota bacterium | reverse complement strand
GGGTGTAGGTGGCGCTGGCGGTCGCGGCTCCGCCGACGGCGCGGATGGAGCGCAGGGGCGTGTTGTTCCAGGTGCCGCCGGTTTCGAGGGAGTCCCACTCGCCCTTTTCGGTGTGGCCGGGTCCGCCGGGCGCGACGATGACCATGTTGGTCTGCATGTCGCGCTCGCGCGCCACGTACACGCGCGCGCCGGCGTTTTCGAGGTACGGCAGCAGGTATTGGATGACGGCCTCGGCGTTGCTGTGGTCCTCGACGACGCCGTGGCTGTTGCCGCGCTGGGTGAGCCAGCCGTTCGCCGGGTGATAGTACCATCCGTGTCCCGGGCTGACGAAGATCGACGCACCGGAGAGCGCGCCGCGCTTGGCCGCGCCCGTGGACGGGTCGTTGTTCGCCTCGGGAAGTTGGGCAAACGCGGGTGCCAGCATCACGATGGAGACGAGGAGCAAAAGCAAACGGCGCATGGAGAATGCATCCAGGTGAGGTGAGAGGGACAGGATCAAGGGACAAACGGGATTCCGGTGCCGCGAGCAACCTGCCGGGAATTGGATTTGGCGGAAGCAGGCGACAGGGAGGGACGTCAGGTCAATCGGAGGTACGGGTTCGCGCGGCTGTGGGTGACGACCGGCGGGTGTCTTTGGACAGACACTCTCACGGTGCCGGCAAGCTCACCGCGCGCTTGTCGTTCGTTGCAGGGGAAGCGTGAGGCGGGCGGTGGTGCCGGTGCCGGGTTTGCTTTCCAGTTCGAGGCGGCCGCCGACGGCTTCCGCGAGACTGCGGCTGAGCGACAATCCCAGGCCGGTGCCCGTGTCGCGCGTCGTGAAGAAGGGGTCGAACACGCGCGCGAGCGTGGCGGCGTCCATGCCGGGGCCGTTGTCGGTGACTTCGGCGGTGGCGCGCGCGCCGTCGAGTTGCACGCGCACGCGGATGGTGGAGGACGGCCGCCCGCCAAGGGCCTCCTGCGCGTTGCGCAGGAGGTTGAGCAGGATCTGGCGGATGCGATTGTCGCCGAGGGGAACGGGCGTGGCCTCGGCGGGGACTTCGATGTCGAGGGCGATGTTGTGGGGCAGTCCCTTTTGGAAGAGGCGCGCGGTGTCGCCCGCGGAGCGCGCGAGGTCGGCGGGATGCAGAAGCTTGGTGCCGGATTCGCCGCGGGTGAAGTCGAGGAATTGGTCGGTGAGGTCGCGCAGGCGGCGTGTCTCCGCGCGCAGGTCGTCGGCCACCTGTTCCATGTCTGGCCGCACGGGGTTGTCGCCCAGGCGCGGGAGCAGCGCGCGCAGTTCCTCGGCGTTGAGCGCGAGGATGCCGAGCGGGTTGCGGATTTCGTGGGCGATGCCGGCGGTGACGGTGCCCAGCGCGCGCAGGCGGTCGGATTGTTGGGCGATGCGCTCGGCGACGGTGGCGCGCTTGATGAGCG
>CAYTRP010000062.1:0-5200 GCA_964440195.1 uncultured Candidatus Sumerlaeota bacterium | reverse complement strand
GAGCGATGAGAGGAGCCACCATGCCACGAGGATGAGCGCGGTGGTGCCGATGGCGGTGAAGAGGACGCGGCGTGCGATGCGCTCGTAGGGGCCCTGGAGGCCGGGGCGCGATTGCAGGCGGAGGATGCCGACGACGGTTTCCTCGCCCGTGGCGCCGCGCGCGACCAGGGGTTGGTAGATGCGCTTGCCGAGGGGCGACGGGCGGCGACTGCTGCTGGCGGGCTGGCCCGAGGCCGCGCGGCGGATGAGTTCCGCGTCGGCGCTGAAATCGACGTGATTCATCGGTTCGAGGCGATAGCCGCGACGATCGATGATGATCCATCCATCGGGTGAAAGCAGCGAGATGTCGAAGGACTCGGCGCGGGCGGAGGCGGAAGTGATCGCGTCGGCCAGCGCGTCGCCGGAGAGGGTGTCCTGGTAGCTCGCGACGAGGAGCAGGTCCGTCGTGCGAGAGACGGGATCATGGGCGATGGCAAGGGGGAAGAGGGTGTCCTCGGGGAGGGCGCCGGCGATGATGGCGGCGGTGGTCTCGAGGCTGTCCTCCAGGAGGCGCTCCTGCGTGCGCGCGAGGTGAAGGAAAAGCACGCAACTGCCCAGGTTCGCGAGCAGCAGGAGAATGGCGAGGATTCCCACCGCCAGACGGGCGGCAACACCGGTGGAGCGGAGACGGGAGGGAAAAAACCACATGATATCGGATTTCGAGATTCGAAACGCGGGATGATCGGCTCGCTACGGGTGCATCGACAGCTCGCGGGCGGTTTCCATCGCGCCGGCGTGGATGTCGCGCATCGGGTCGGCAAAGCCCGACGCGCGCAGGCGCGCGATGTCGGCGACGGTGTGCTTCTGGTATTGGCGCATGAGGGACTCGGGCGGGGCGACGAGCGCGAGGCGCGGCTGGGGAATCGCGAGCACGGCGCGGGCCGCCTGTTGCACGGCTTCCGCCAATTCGCGCCAAGTGGTGGCGCGGCCCGTGCCGATGTTAAAGAGTCCGGTGGCCCCGGGCGCACAAAAGGCGAAATGAAGTGTTGCGGCGACGGCGTCGTCCACATGGAGGAAGTCGCGCGTCATGTCGAGCGTGCCGTCGAAGAGGCGGATCTCGCCGTCCTCGCGCATTTGGCGGAGCCCGCGCGAAACCATGCTGGCCATGGGGCCCTTGTGCTGCTCGCCGGGGCCATACACGTTGAAATACTTGAGCCCCGCCGCGCCCGCAAAGGAGCGCTCGGCAAGCCAGTGGTCGAAGAGGTGCTTGGACCACGCGTAGGCGTTGAGGGGGCGCAGAGCATTTTCGTTCCCCTCGCGGAATCCGTGGGAGCCATCGCCGTAGGTCGCGGCGCTTGACGCGTACACAAAGCGAACGGCGGGGTTGGCCAACCGCACCGCCTCGTACAGCAGCGCGGAGAAGGAGAAGTTGTTGCGGAAGAGGTAGCCGGCGTCCTCCTCGCGCGTGTCGCTGCACGCGCCAAGGTGAAAGACCATGTCAAAGGACCCAAGGCCGTCAGAGAACAGTTGTGCGTGGTCCATCAAGAGGGACGCCAACGCGGGCGGCGCGATGTCGTCCATGTTGAAGAGCGTGGACACATCGACGAGTCCCGCGCGCATGCCGATGGAATTCTTCCATCTTTCCGACCGGCCGAGAATGTCCGCCGCCACGATGTTGTCATAACCGAGCGCGTTGAGGCGATGCACGAGACGGCTGCCGATGAAGCCAAGGGCGCCGGTGACGAGGATGCGGGGAGAGGAGGAAGCCATGATTTCATCGGCCAGGAACAACGGGGATGGTCCAGCGGCCTATCGGCCCGTCAGCAGTATGGCTTGCGCGTCGCCATGACGCGCGAGGGTCAAGGCAAAGACGCGCACCTTGGCGTTCCTGGGCAATGTGAGTAACTTCACCGGCTGCGCGAGGGGGAGGCTCGTGCGGAACAGGAAGCACGGCGCGTAAACCTCGTCGCGATCCGGATCGCCGCCGTGATGATGCGTGCCGACCCACGCGAGGGGCGGCGCGCCGGGCTTCACATCAATGGTGGATTCCCGCAGTTTCGGTGCCTTGGTCCGATTGGGTGTTGGACCGTAGCGCTCAAACAGCGGCGCGCGCCAGTCGAAGAAAGTGGCAGAAACCGGTTCGTCATCAAGGAAGACAAAATCGCGCGCATCGCCATCCACGCAGGCCGCCAGGAGATGCAGCGTGTCGAAGTCGCCCTCGGGCAGGTCGATCTTCTGCCCGGCACAAACAGTTGCATTTGTCTGGTCACGTCCCGCCCGTCCCAGCCGGAACTCCAGGCCCTCCGATCTCAAGATGGCGGGGAGTTGCTCCGCCGGATAGGATCGTCCACGGTCAAAGTCCCCCGCGCGCCGATCCGCGTCGTAGCTGAAGGCGCAGATATCGAAGGGAACATCCACGGACGTGCAACGCGGGGTGCCCATGTGTGTCGGTGGTTCGGAAATCTTGAGCGCGAACGCGCGCGGGCGATAACGCGTCAGGCGAAAGTGCAGCCTGCCATCGCGCAACTCGGCAGCACCAAGATCCGATGCCTTGAGCGGTTCCTCCTGGCCGTTGACCTCGCGCGCGGCGAGGATGGGAACGGCGAAGGCAAGCGTTGCGTCCTCATGTGTTTCGCCACGCGATTCCTGCACGCGCACGATGATCTCCGCGCCCTCCTCGGCCTTCTTGATGGCCGCGATGCGCACGCCTTCGCTGGCATGGGCAAAGGAGAACTGGCGACCGAGTCGCCCCTCCGAGGCCTTGCCGCGCCAGGCCACCAGCGGCTGGCCAAAGCGCTCGGCGTGCTCGGCCACGCGCCCCGCGCGCCAATCGCCCGCATGACCCACGAGGCCGAAGCGAATGAGGTGATGACCGTGGTCGAGCGTCATCTGGTCCTGGAAGTAATCGGTGAACGTCGTGCCGCCAAGACGACACTTGAACCCGCGCGCGCCGGGGGTGTGCAGCAGCGTCAGCCGCAGCGTGTGGTCGTCGGGATGATCCCAGCCGTATTTTCCATCGGAGAGGATCGCGACGCCGAACTGGCCCGACGCGTCGGTGAGATCGGCCCACGAGAGCGCGGGGACCTCGTGCTGCTTCTCGTGGTTGGTTCCGCGTTCGATGACGCCAAGGCCCAGGTCGTAGGTCGCCTTGGAGTTGCGCGCGGCGAGGGGAAACGCCACCTTGAGCAGCGACGCCTTTGCATGCCAACCGATGGAGGCGGTGATCTCGACAACGGAACCGGCCTCGCCCGCGCGGAGTGTGATGAATTGCGAGACATGGACATCCCCGGTGTCTCGCCGGACCATCAGCGTGGCCTCGTTCGGACCCTTTTGAATGACACGGATGCGCTCGGGCTTCGCCAATGTCTCGCGCGGTGCGCGTTGAATGTCGCCATATTCGATCGTCCACGCGGGCCACTCGCGCGGTGCATGGTCGAGCAACTGGAATTGGATGGGCGCGAAGAGGAGTTCGCGCCGCAGGCGCTTGTCGAACAGGCGCGCGATGTCTCCGTCGGCATTCAGTTCCAGGCGATAGCACGCGTTCTCGATCCAGTTGTCGCCGAGGGACAACTCCGACGCGGGAATCTCCGCGCGGCCCGGCTCTAGGCGATACACCGTGAAGCCATTGGCGGGCACGCGTGCCTGAAAATAAACCCCAAACACGCGGCCACCAGGCTCCCCGGCGAACGACATCGGAACCGCGTCTCCATCGGGACCGATGACGCGCCAGCCCTCCGAGGGCATGTCCATGGCCTCGTCGAGGCTGACGGGATCGTGGCGCTCGAACCCGCACGGGTTGTACACAACGATGGGGATGCCATGGGTTCGGGTGTCCAGCGCCGCCGCGACCGAGGCCACGGACGCATCCAGCACGTTGCCAAATTCATTGAGCGAGATCGCTTCGTCGTTGTAAGACAAATCATACGCCTCGGGGATGCACGTGCCGGGGAGGATGTCGTGCATCTGGTTGGCGAGGAAGCGAATCCACGCGCGTGCGAGCTTCTCGCGCGGATACTCGAGGCCACCGAGCCAGTCCGCCACGACGGCGGCGCGTTCGGCCGCGTCGGCAAGGAACTCGTTCCGCCGGTTCAGCTCCTTCATCGCGCCGTTGGACGTGTAGGTGCCGACACCATGCTCGACGAGGAGTAGCTCCGTCGCGAATCGGGGAAGTTGCGCGACATGCTTGTCGGTGAGCGTGCGGCACAACAGGTCGGCGGGGGCACTGATGACGCGGATCGGCCCGTCGGAAGCCATGCTCTTCTCAAGCCACTCGACGCTGGCCACGTCGGGCGCGCCGCCGGTGTCTCCGAGGCCAAAGTACTTGAAGCCCACGTGCAGGCCGCTCTCCCCGGCGGTGCGGGCGATGGCCTTGGTCCAGCGCTCGTGACTCGAAAGGTCGTGGCCGAAGCCGAGGGAGTACTGGCCCGGATTGATGCAGGCGACGAGGCCCCGGCCGTCGACGCCCTCCCAAAAGCCGATGGAGAACGGGATCCCGTTGGCCGATCCCCATTCGAGCTTGGAGGTGGAGAAGCCCTTGAGCCCGCAATGCGCCGCGATGGACGGCAGCGCCCAGCCGAAGCCGAAGCAGTCGGGCAGAAACACGTCGCGGCTGCGGATGCCGAACTCGCGCGCGAAGAAGCCATTGCCGTAGAGGAACTGGCGCACGAGGGACTCGGGCGAAACGGTGTTCACGTCCCCCGCGTCAATGGCCGAGCCGCACGGGTGCCAGCGCCCTTCGGCGACATGGCGCTTCAGACGCTCGTAGTCGGCGGGATGGTATTCCTTGGCGAGCATGTAGCGATAGGCGCCCTCGAAGCTGAAGACGTAGCCGGGGAACTTGTCGAAGAGCTTGAAGTTGTCGCGCAGCGTCTTGGGCAGGTAACGCTCGACGACATCGCGGAAAGTCCAGCGCCACTGGGTGTCGAGGTGCGCGGTGGCGACCACGAAGAGCGTGGGCGTCGTGGTCATGTCGGGGATGACGGGCAGGACGGCGGCACCGGCGGGAGGGGAGGACATGGGCTTCTCGGGTCGAGGCGAAGTGGCCGCAGGTTGCCGCGAGACGCAGGCGTGCCGCAAGGCGGGAGATCGCCCCTCATGCCCAAAGCATGGCTGCTTGATCCCCGCGAAGCTGCCGCTGGCACATGTCGTCCACGTTCCGCCAGATCATTATGGCACTTTGCAATTTTATATATCCTTTCCTGGGCTCGCCAGGCTCCTGCCT
>CAYTRP010000061.1:8088-12292 GCA_964440195.1 uncultured Candidatus Sumerlaeota bacterium | reverse complement strand
GACGTTCTGCCGCTTTACGATGACTTTCACGCGCCGCGCCGCGCGCTCGTGCTGTTGTCCGCCACGGCGCCCCTGGCGGCGGGGCTTGGAGCCGGAGTTCTTGCGCAACGATGGAGCGAACGCCGCTGGCCGCGATGGGCGTTCGCGCTGCTGCTGGTGGCGTTTGCGCTGGGCACGGTGTGGATCGTGCCGCGCCTCGAAAGGGAATTCGCGGACCCGGCGCGGTTCGACGCGGATGCGCGCGTGTTGGCGGCGATCGGCGACACGCGCTTCATCACGCTGGACCCGGCGCTGCGCTGGTCGCACGGCTCGCGCGAGCCGGATTTTGGCCGTTCGCTCATCAGCAACCTCGCGCCGCTGCACGGCGTGCACGACGCCAATGGCTACGATCCGTTGGTATTGTCGCGCATGGCGGAGTTGCGCACGGTTGCCAGTGGCCGCGCCGGGGTGTGGTATCCCTCCCACGGCGTCTATTTGTCCGACCCGATGTCGCCATTGCTGCGCGTCCTCAATGTCCAACACATCGTTGGCCGCTGGGACTTGTTTGATCCGTCGGCGTTGATTCCCGGGACCTCGATCGATCGTGAAGCGATGGCGGGCGCGATGGAATTGGTGGTGGAGGACGAGCGCTGGCCGTTGTGGCGCTACAAGGAGGAACGGCCGTTTGCGTGGTCGGTGGAACAGGTGTTCGAAGTGCCCGCCGCGCAGGATGCGCTGGACGCCTTGCTGCGCGGCGATGGGTTGCGCGTGGGCTACGTCGAGGGGATGACGCCGCCGCGCGCGGCGCTGGCAAGACGATCCGTGCGGGCCACGTGGCGGGATGCGCGGACGGTGGCGTTGCATGTGGATAATGATGCGCCGGGAGAAGCGTTTGTCTGCGTGTCGGTGGCCTGGATGCCGGGCTGGACGGCGCGGACGGCAACGGGAGAGCGTCTGGATGTCCATCCGGCACAGGGGGCGATTTGCGGGATCCTCGTGCCGGAGGGCGCGATGGAGATCACGCTGCGCTATGCGCCGGTGTCCTTCCTGTCCGGCTTGCTGCTGTCTTTGGCGGGCGTGTCGATGTTGACGGGACTAGCGCTGCGAGCCGCGCAGAAGACCCGACGCGACGCGGCGCGCATTGGCCATGAGGGTAAACGTGAGACCCTTGGCGGGTAGCGTGGGGAAGACGGAACCATCGACGACATGGACGCCGGGGAGTGCGTGCAACTCGCCGTCGCGCGCGGTGGTCAGGTCGCCGCGTTCCTCGCCCATGGGCAGCGTGCCGGCGTAGTGGATGCTGGCGCCTTCGCCGGGGAGGATTCGCTTGAGGGGCCATGCGCCGAGCGACCGGAACAGGCGCGCGAGGCGACGCTCGATGAGACGGCGCTGGTCGGCTTCCCGGCCCGAGGGCTTGTAACGAATCTCCAGGATGTCAAACTGGGGGGCATCGCCGTGCAGCAGGCGCACGCGCTTGGTGGGTGCGGGCATGTCGGGATGAAAGACGCCGATGATCATGAAATACTCGGAGAAGAGCCGCATGAGCCGAACCGCCTCGCGGTGGGCGAGCGGGGCTTCCTTGAGGATGCGATGCAGCATGAGGGAGCGATAGCTGTAGGCCTGCGGCTGGACGAGGGCGTGGCGCGTGCCGTCGGGATCGAAGAGCATCGTCACCTGCGTAAGGCTGTGGCGACGATCGCGCGTGGGCGCGCCGAGGCGCGAGAGAAGCAGGCAGGGGAAGTAGGTGTAGGGATTGGAAAGGAGAGGAACATCGACGCCATGGCGCCCGAGGGATCGCAGGACGATGCGCGTGGTGTTGAGGGTGCCGGCCGCGAGGAGGACCTTGCGCGCGTGCAGCGGGCGTGACTCGTTGCCTTCGACCGTGAGGCATTGGACCTCCAGATGTCCCCCGGTGCGCTGGACGGATTGCGCGATGAGCCCCCCAATGATCTCGACGTTGGGAAGGGCGCGGAGTTCCTCGAGGGTGAAGCGGGGACGATAGACCGCCCTGTCCGGGTCGGACCAGAACTCGAGGTCGCGGTATTGCAAAGGGCCGCGGTCGCCGTGCGCTTTGGTCGCGACGGCGAGTCGTGGATGCCCGACACGCAGGCCGGATTCGTGCAGGCGAAATCGGTCGGCGCGCGCGCGGCGCAGGAGGAACTCGCCGTTGGAGTCGGGTTGGGCCGGGGGGAGTTGGGGAAGCGCGGGCCCGAGCCACTCGGTGAGGTCGTCGTGCTGGGGACCGCAGATGCCGATCTCGCGGGCGACGGCCTCGTAATGGGGCTGAAGCTCGGCTCGCGTGAGGGGCCAGCCATGCATGTCGTCATCGGTCCATGGCATGACGGAGGCACCCCAGGCGTCGCCGAGGCCTCCGGCGACGAAGCTCTGCACGGCAGAGAAGCCGGGAGAGCGGATGGCGGAGAGTGGGCCGAGGTCGCGGGCGACGCGGGCGCGGGTGGGAGTGAGCTGGGCACCGGCGCGCACCGGCCCAAAGGGGACCCCGCTGAAGTCCTCCCCAAGGAAGTAGCGGTGCTGTTCCTCGTCGCTGCGGCGCAGGGTCAGGAAATCGGACTTCGGTACCGGCGTGGGTTCTTCGCCGGATCCGGTGGCGGGATGGACGAGGGCGACCCGCCAACCGGCGCGGGCAAGCGGGAGGGCGGCATGGACGGCACTCGCCCCCGAGCCGACGATGAGGACATCGAAGGGAGACGCGGAACCTTGTTTGGGAGACCTCCGGGGCATCAGGGATTTTCGGGAGCCGCGCCGTTCACGATGACCTTGGCGGGGCGGAGGATGGTGCCATCTTCAAAGGCATAACCCGACTGGATGATCTCGACGACCTCGCCCTCCTCGAATCCCCCAATGCGGGCGACCGCGACGGCTTCGTGCTGGTGCGGGTCGAAGGGGGCGCCGAGGCAATCGAGGGGGCGCACGCCAAAGCGGGTGAAGACCGCGGCCATCTGTTCCCGGATGGCGGAAAAGCCCTCGGTCCATTGGTTGGTCTCCGCGCCGCGCGAGCCCAGGGCGAGATCGAAGCTGTCGAGGACGGAGAGGAAGCCGCGCAGGATTTCCTCGCGCTCCCAGCGGCGGGCATTCTCCGCCTCTCGCATCGAGCGGCGCCGGACATTCTCCAGCTCCGCAAGGACGCGGAGCAATTGCTGGCGGAGGTCCTCCTCGGGGGGAATGTCCAGGTTGATGGGGATCGCGGGTGACGAATCGGGTTCGACCGGGGCGGTGTCTTCCTTGTCGTCGCGTCTCCGGGTGAAAAAGTTTGCCATGGATGCTTGCCTCGATTGGGTGGGGACGCGCGACGTCGCGCAGGACGATGGTTGGAAGTGTGAACCGGTCGCGTGCGACGTCGCAAGGAGTGCCTGAAGAATTCCCCGCAGGCGAGCAGGATCGCAAAGGTCTGGTCGGATTGATTTTATCCGGTGGCGGGAGATTGGCAAGGTGTTTGATATAATCGATGGAGGAAGTGACGGGCGGAACGCGGAGTTCCGCGGAGAATATACCCACTGGAGGTAGAGTCCCATGATGCGTTTCACAGATCCCCTGCGCGAGTTCGACCAACTGCGACGCGAGATCGACCGGGCATTCAGCAATCTCGGAATCGACGCGCGGTTCCGCAATGCGTTCCTGCCGGGTCGCGCGGCACGCGCGTATCCGTTGGTGAACATGTGGGAGGACGCGGACACGGTGGTTGTGGAAGCGTTGGCCCCGGGCGTGAACCCCGACACGTTTGAGATCAACATCCTGCGCAACCAGTTGACGGTTTCGGGCGAGAAGACACGCACGCCCGAGGACATCAAGCCCGAACAGTACCACCGCAGCGAGCGTGCGGCTGCCCGGTTTGTGCGCACGCTGGCCCTGCCGGGCGAAGTGGACGAGACCCGCGTCACGGCGGAATACCGCAACGGCATCCTGCGCCTGACGCTGCCCAAGGCGGAAGCGGCCAAGCCGAAGAAGATCGCCGTCAAGGCCGCATGACCACCCCCCCCCCCATTCGACTTCGACAAGGAGCATTCCCATGGCAGAGAACACCGTGCAAGCACCCGAGAGCCGTAACGCCGAAGTGACAACCCACGAGACCACCCGCGAGGAGCAGCGCTATGTGAGCCCACTGGTGGACATCTTCGAGACAGCGGAGGGGCTGACCGTGTTGGCGGACCTCCCCGGCGTGGAAAACGACCAGCTCGAAATCCACGTGGCGGACAGCATCCTGACG
>CAYTRP010000061.1:6086-8078 GCA_964440195.1 uncultured Candidatus Sumerlaeota bacterium | reverse complement strand
GAAGCTCTACGCGGTCTACAACGTGACCGACAGCCTGACGATCAAGGGCGGCGTGTGGGCGAGCAACAGCCACGCTCATGTCGTCCAGGAGTTTGTCCCGACGAGCTACTTCCGCCAGTTCACGCTGGGAGAAAAGATCGACCGGGAGAGGATCAAGGGCGAGCTCAAGAACGGCGTGCTGACATTGAAGCTCCCGTTCGCGGAAAAGGCCAAGCCGCGGCAGATTTCCGTGAAGGTCGGATAATCGGTCCGAAGGTTGAAGGATGACGGGGCCGCCGGCGAAAATTGCCGGCGGCCCCGGTTGTTTTGGGCCTTTGCGCAGTTGAAAAGCGCCCTCGGTCAATTCTGCGGCGCGCCCTCGCCCTCGGCCATGTAGGGCATGGGCGAGACTTTGCCGAGCAGGCGGGCGTAAACGGTCAGGGCACCCCGATGGTGCGCCGTGTGGTCCTCCATGGCCCAAAAGGCGACGCTGCGGGGGGCACCATCGAGGATCGGGTCCGGGACGCCGATGCCGGTGTTGAGCTGCTCGTCGGTGGCGTTCAGGGCCAATTGGGCCGCGCGGGCACAGGAACGTTCGAGCCATTGGCGCGCTTGGGCGAGCGAGGCGACCTTGCGGAGTTCCTTGTCCATGGCTTCGAAGTCCATGGAGTAGCCATCGGGGCGTATGAAATTGGCATCCATGAACCAGTCGATGGTCTGGGCGACGTGGGCGACGACCTGGGCGGTGGTAAAGGTTCCGGGAGAGGGGGCGAAGTTTGCGTCCGCCTCGTCAAAGACGGAGGTGGTCCGATCAAAGAAGGTCTTCATGCGGTGGACATTATCGTGCAACTGCTGTTGGAGAGACATTGAATGGATAAGTCCTTTCCAGAGGGATAATGGCAGCGGACGAATAAAGTGCCGAGAGGTCAAGGCGAAATTTAATCGAATAACCGGGAAAAACCCTCTGGACAGGCGGCTTTCGGCGCGCTGGAAAAGGGTGCCGGTGGGAGGGCTGGAGTTTACGACTTGACGGGTACCGGTTCCCTAGCTACATTCGGGCCAGCAATTGCGCACGAAAACTGCTAACAGCGCATTCAGCAGGACTTGCAGCACCCGCCAACGAGCACCGCGCCCCGGGGGGAGTAAGGACGGAAGCGATGGCCCTGTCACTCCAACAAACCCTTAGACAAACGCAGCGGCTCATCATGACGCCGCAAATGCAGCAGTCGATCCAGCTTCTCCAACTGAACTCGATGGAGTTGGAGCAGATGATTCATAATGAGATGCTGGAGAACCCGTTTCTGGAGATGTCGGACGACGAGGAAAGCCTCAAGTCCGAGCCGGCCGAGGCGGACGCGGAGGAAGTGGGGGGCATTGAGGAGGGGGTGGACCTGAATGGGGGGGGATTGTCCGAGGAGGCCGGGGGAGAGTTGGCGGCGAACGAGGATTGGTCCATCGACGGACGGGTGGAGCGGGAAGTGTCGAGCCCGGAATGGGAGGTGGACGGTGCCTCGCCCGACCTGCCCCCCGAGGCGGCCCTGGAGGATTCGCTGCCGCGCTCGATGGAGGACGACTTTCAGGCCTTCGACCAGAACGACGTGGACTGGAGCGAGCAATACAACGACTCGGACACCATCTCGTACTCCTCGGGGACCCATGAGGACCACGAGGAGCATGATTTCACGACCTACACCGCGCTGGGCGAGAGCCTGTACGATTCGCTCACGCGCCAGTTGCGGTTGTCGGTGCTGGAGGGGCGCGAGTTTGAGATCGGGGAGTACATCGTCGGGAACCTGGATTCGAACGGGTTCCTGGACTGCAGTGTCGAGTCGGTCGCGATGATCCTGGGGTATCCTCCGGACCTCGTGAACCCCCGGGGGGATTCGACGTCGGACAACCGGTTGCGGCGCATGCTGCGCAAGGTGCGCCCCGACATCGGCGAGGAGACCACGCGCCAGTTGTCGTGCAAGCAGTTGATCGCCTCGATCTCGGGGGCGGTGTTGCGCGTGCCGG
>CAYTRP010000061.1:0-6076 GCA_964440195.1 uncultured Candidatus Sumerlaeota bacterium | reverse complement strand
GGCGATCGCCGCGGCGCCGGCGCCGTTCACCACCATCCTGATGTCCTTGATGTCGCGCCCGGTGAGATGCAGCGCGTTGATCAGGCCGGCGGAGGAGACGATGGCGATGGCCCACCGCGAGATGCTCACCCACCTCGTGGGGCGGCGGCTGCACATGAGCGCCGGGGAGGTCGTGAAGACGCCAAACGCGGAGCTGATCCTCGACGCCATCGCGCTGCGCATGAAGACGGACCGGCAGGTGGTCTTCGACGTGCTCGAGGTGATCCAGGACTTTGAGCCGACAGGCGTGGGGGCGCGGGACCTGAAGGAGTGTCTGCGCTTGCAGTGCGAGGAAAAGGGGATCCGCAACCGGCTGCTGTACCTGGTGCTCGACGAGTACCTGGCGGACCTGCAGCAAAAGCGCTTCCGCGAGATCTCCAAGGCCATCGGCGTGTCCGAGGAGGAAGTGCAGCAGGTCTTTCACATCGTGGAGAAGCTGGACCCGAGGCCGGGCCAGTCGCAAACCAAGGACACGGCGCGCTACATCACGCCGGATGTGTTCGTGAAGAAGATCGATGACAAGTTCATGTATTTCCTGAACGAGGGGGACGCGGGGCGGCTGCGGATCGCGTCGAATTACAGGCGGCTGATCCAGCATCGCGCGCGGCGGGGCGCGTTGGCCGCACAGGCGCGCGCCGCGGCGGGGCTGGCGGCCGCGGCGGCCCAAAATGGCGCGTCGATCCATGGGACGAGCGGCTCGATGGGCGGCGGCTCGACGGTGGTGGACACCGACACGGGGGATTACGCGCACGAGAAATACAAGAACGCGGTGTGGCTGATCAAGAACATCGAGAAGCGCAAGTCGACCGTGCTGCGCGTCACCGAGGCGATCATGAACTACCAGAAGGACTTCCTGGAAAAGGGGATCGAGTACCTGCACCCGCTGACGCTGCGGAACATCGCCGAGGTGGTGGGGATGCACGAGTCCACGATCGCGCGCGTGACGACGGGGAAGTACGTGGAGACGCCCCGGGGCATCTTCGAGCTGAAGTTCTTCTTCAGCTCCGGGCTGGAAACGGAAAGCGGCGAGGACGCGTCCTCGCGCTCGATCAAGGAGATCATCACGCAGATGATCGGGACCGAGGAGGCACGCAAGCCGCTGAGCGACCAGAAAATCGCCGACATGCTGAAGGATCGGGGCATCCAGATCGCGCGGCGCACGGTGGCAAAGTACCGCGAGCAGTTGAAGATCCTGCCCGCAAAGCTGCGCAAGACCGTCAAGTAGTCCGGCTGATGGCGGGGCGGGGCGTGCTTTGGTTAGGAGCAGTCGGGGGTTGGGGAATGGTCTTGCGGACTTGCGGGGCGGTCCCTACCGGTGGGTTCGGCCCTGCGCGGGGCTGTGATCCCAATCCAGTCGCCAGAGCGGGGCCGCATGAAGACGCGCCGTTCGCGCCTCCTACGGGAAAACCTGGAAGCGTTGGCCTACCTCGCCCCGGCGGGGGCGATTCTGTTTGTCTTCTGGTTCATGCCGGTTCTGGTAACCTTTGGCATGAGCTTCTTCGACGCGACGGCGCTCACTCCCATGGAGGAGATGAATTTCGTCGGCCTGGCCCAGTACCAGCGCGGCTTCCAGGACGAACAGTTCGTCCAGTCGATCTGGAACACGACCAACTACGCGCTCTACCATATCCCGCCGACGCTGGCGCTGGCGCTGCTGGTGGCGATGCTGCTGAACACGGGAGTGAAGGGCCGGGCGTTCTTCCGGACGGCGTTCTTCCTGCCCTACGTGACGACGTGGGTGGCCATCGCGATCGTCTGGAACTATGTGTACCATCGCGACGTGGGCCTGGCGAATTACCTGTTGGTGTTCATCCAGGAAAACCTGCTCGGGATGGATGTTTCCCGGGTGAACTGGCTTGGCGAGGCGCGGGGCATCTGGGAAATCGCCATCTGGCGGCACCTGGACGTTGACGTGCGTTCGTGGGGCCTGCCCGGCGGATCGCACAACATTGTGACGGGGCCGAGCCTGGCGCTCTTCTCGATCGTCATCACCAGCATCTGGCGCGACATCGGGTACTTCATGGTGATCTTCCTGGCGGGCTTGCAGAACATCGACAAGTCCTACTACGAGGCGGCGTCCATCGACGGGGCGTCGAGCTGGCAGAAGTTCCGGACGATCACGTTTCCGCTGCTCTCCCCGGTGACCTTCTTCCTCCTGGTCATCTCGATGATCCATGCCTTCATGGAATTTGTGCCGATGTACATCATGACGCCCAACGGCGGGCCGGCCTACACGACGGCGCCGATGGTGTTCCACCTGTACAGCGTCGGCTTCACGGGCCAGTGGGAGCTGAGCTACGCGGCGTCGCTGGCCTACATCCTGACGATGTTCATCCTCGTGCTGACGGTGCTGCAGAACTACCTGGTCGGCCGGCGCGTGGAGTACGACAACTGATGGCGCCCTCCCTCGGCCAGGCACTGCTGTTGTTGTTCATCGCGATGAACGCGCTCTTGGTGTTCGTGCTGGCGTGGACGCGGATGCTCGCGCGCCCGAGCCGCAGTGTCATGCGGATGACCCGGCGCGTCGAGTCGTTCCTGTTGCACCAGGCGCTGGTCGTGGCGTCGCTCGTGATGCTGGTCCCGTTCTACTGGATGGTCGTGACATCCTTCAAGGACCGCGAGACGGCAAACGCTTTCCCGCCGGTGTGGACGCCGTCGCGCGTGCAAAACGTGGCGATCGATCCGGAGACGGGGGAACGGGTGCCGGTGCGGTTGCTGGGCGTGCAGCGCGAGGAAGGCCAGTTGGTGGAGGCGGTGCCCGAGGACCAGATGGAGTTTCGGTCGGTGCGCGACGGCGAGTACAGCGTGACGCGCGAGGTGCCCAAGGAGGGGGCGCGGACGCTGATGGTGGATCCGTCGCGGTTGGAGTCGAGCCTCGTGACACGGCTGGATGGGCGAAACTTCGTCCGGGCATGGTATGCCCCGGAGATGGCGACGCGCGGGGCGGTGAACTTTGGGAATGCGTTCTGGGTGTCGATCTACACGGGCGTGCTGGTGACCATGGCCACGTTGTTCACGAGCGCGCTGGCGGCATTCGCGTTTGCGAAGATGGCCTTCGCGGGAAAGGGGCTGTTCTTCTACATCGTGATCCTGACGATGATGATCCCGGGCCAGGTGCTTCTGATCCCGAACTTCCTGACATTGAGCGCGCTCGGCTGGCTCGACACGCCGCTGGCGCTCATCGCGCCGTTCACCGCGTCGGTGTTCACCATCTTCCTGATGCGGCAGTTCTTCATGACGATTCCCGACGACTTGTGGGACGCGGCGCAGATCGACGGGTCGGGGCGGTTCCGCTTCCTATGGCAGATCGTGGCGCCCTTGTCCAAGCCGGTGTTCGTGACGGCGGGGATATTCCTGTTCCTGGGAAACTGGAATGCGCTGTTGTGGCCGCTGATCGCGACGAGCTCGCCCGGGATGCGCACGCTGATGGTGGCGCTGCAAACGTTCAACGAGGAGAGCGGCCAGGAGTTCGAGCTGCTGATGGCGGCGGCGACGATGGCGGTGTTGCCGATCATCACGCTGTTCTTCCTGTTGCAGCGGTTCTTTATCGCCGGCATTGCCCGGACGGGGTTGAAGTAGGGGTGGATGTGGCACTTGCATATCGGGACCGATTGTGGCACTCTCCTTACATTCAATCGGGAGCGACCCCATGACTTCGATATTGGCCATCTACGAAAAGGGGATGTTCCGCCCCGTGGGCGAGGTGCCGCTCGAGGAGGGAGCAACCGTGCGAGTCCTGCTCCCCGAGACTGGCTTCCGATCGAATCGTGAGAAGGAACTGGGTTACCCTCCAGGTTTTTTCGAGAAGTTCGCCGGTGCCTTGGCGCACGAGCAGATGGAGCGTCCGGCACAGCCTCCTTTGGATGGCGATCCCCCCTGATAATGTCAGGAGCCGATTCTGGCCTACCTTCTCGACACAAATGCCTGCATCGCCTTTCTGCGAAAGAAGCATCCGCAGGTGGTTGCGCGCCTCCTCGATACTCCTTTCTCGGAGATGGTCCTTTGCTCCGTCGTGAAGGCGGAACTCGAGCTGGGAGCCATCAAGGGACGTTATGAGCGAAGAAGTATTGAACTGATGGAGGAATTCATCGGTTCTTTTCACAGCTTCCCCTTCGACGATTCCTGCGCCAAGACCTATGCGACCATCCGATCGGGTTTGGAAAGACTGGGAATGCCGATTGGAGCAAACGACCTGTTGATTGCTGCCATCGCGATTTCCAATAACCTCACTCTCGTGACCGCGAATGTGGACGAGTTCTCGCGTATTGGCGGGTTGCGCCTGGAGAACTGGGAGGGGCCTTGAAACCCCACTCTTGCCGTTGCGGCGCGGTTTGGGTTTGGGCATGTTCTGGCCATGCGCGTTCTTGTCCTCTCCCCCGATCCGCTTCCGTTGCCCGGCATGCCGGTTTGCCCGCTGGGTTTGCGGGCATGGAGTCTCGCGTTTGGGTTGCGCAGTCAGGGGATGGCCGACGTGCACCTCGCGTGCCCGGCGCGCGAGGGCATTGAACTGCCGCCGATCCCCGGATTGCATACTTTCAGACGTGGCGGCGAAGCGGGGTTGTTGGCGAACGTGAAGCCGGAGGCCATGGTGGTTGTGAGCGCGGAGATGCTGGCGGCGCTGCCGGATGCGGGTTGCCCGGTCGTGCTCGACGTGACGCGCCCCCGTGCTTCGTCGCGGGGCGTGGCGGCACTGCGCGCGTCGCTCGCCCGCGCGGACAAGGTCATGTGCGCAACGAGGGGCGCGGCCCACTTCGTGCAGCCGCTGCTGCTGGAGACCGGGTTTGGGGAGGAGGTTCCGCTACGAGTGCCCCTGTGCGTGGCTCCGGACATGCCACCGGTGCTCTCGCGCAAGGGGGGCGTGCAGATCGTCGCCCTGCGGTTGGACGGCGACTATTCGAAGGAAGAAAGGGACTCGCTGCGGGCGGCAGTCAACGGGCGCGGCGATGCGACCCTTGATGTGATCTCGCGGGACGACGGGGTTTCCCTTGATCTATTGCTCGCGCGGTTGTCCAGGGCGGACCTTGCCGTGACCGTGCGTCCGGCGGGAGTCGCTCGAAGCGTTCACCCGAGTGACGAGTCGCTACTCGCGCTGTGGGCGGGTGTTCCGGTGCTTTGCGATGGGGATGATTCATTGGCGGATGCGGTGACGACGACGCGCGCGGGTTGGGTTTGCGAAGAGGATGCCGGGCGCCAGGTGGCGCGGCTCCTGACAAAGGCGGAAGATGTGCGGCGGCGCGCTCCCCGGGCATCGGAGTTGGTTCGGTCGGGCTTCACATGGGACCGCGCGATCGGGCCGTTGGTCGGTTGGCTGGATGCGGGCGCGCCCGTGCGGCGGAAGGCGAGTGTGCCGGCGGCGGCCCACCGCGAAGTGCCCGCGGGCCGCGCGACGCGAGCGCGAAAGGGCGAGGTGTCGGCCGCGCGCTCGCCTCTGGGCCGAATATCCTATGCGCCTCCGATGGTGGCCCCCGAACGGGCGACGCCGCTGAACATGGGGCTGACGATCATCGCGATGGCGCTGCTGCTGCCCATCGGCTTGATGCTGTTGGCGTTGTTTGGGTTGGCTGAGTTGATGCGTCACTTCGCCGTGGGAGGCCCCGCGATGCGGGACGAGAAGCGATGACCTGGATTCGTGTCGCCGCGGCAACGGTGAATCAGACTCCCCTCGACTGGGAGGGCAATGTTGCGCGCTGCCGGGCGGCGGTGGAGGAAGCGCGAGGGCTCGGCGCGGAGCTGGTGGTGCTGCCGGAGTTGGCGATCACCGGCTATGGATGCGAGGATGCGTTTCACGGGATTGCGCACACCGGGCGCGCGACAAGGCATCTGCTGGAGTTTGCGGAGCACGCGCGAGGGCTGATCGTGGTGGTGGGCGTGCCGCTGAGGTTGCAGCATGGGCTGTACAACGCGGCGTGCTTCCTGGCCGATGGCAGGCCGGTGGGCATGGTGTGCAAGCAGAACCTCGCTGGTGACGGCGTGCATTACGAGCCGCGCTGGTTTCGCCCGTGGCGGCGCGGGAACGTCGTGCGCGCGCGCGTGGGGG
>CAYTRP010000060.1:0-12453 GCA_964440195.1 uncultured Candidatus Sumerlaeota bacterium | reverse complement strand
GTCGCGAGCACGACTTCCATCGCGGCGCGCACTTCCATGTCCACGTCGGCCGCGATGGCCGAGAGGTCCGCCCCGGAGAGATGACCTTGATCCGTCAGCCACCGGGCGAACTTCGGGATGCAGTCCCGCTCCGCCTCCAGCCGCAAATCCTCGTCGCTGCGATAATCCGCATGATTGTCCGACAGCGAATGAGAGTAAGGCCTCGTGACAAATGCCTGCAGGAGAACCGGGCCGGTTTCGCGACGGCGCATGCGCCCCACGATATCGGTCAGCAATTCGATGCAGGCAATGATGTCCGCGCCGTCGACAGTGCAGACCTCCAAGCCGGGCATTCCCGACAGGGCCTGTGCGATGTCGCCGCCGGGTATGTTTTCATGGGCAGGCACGCTGATGGCCCAACCATTGTGCTCGACGACCGTCAGGAGCGGCAGCCGCCGAATGCAGGCAAAGTGAATGGACTCGTGAAACTCGCCCTCCGCCGTGGCGCCATCGCCGATGCTGACATGGACGATCTCATCCTTTGCCGTCGGGAGGTCCAACCGATTGCGAAGGATGAGCCCTCCTGCCTCCGCGCATCCCGCCGCCTGGTTGCCCTGCGTGCCGATGCTGCTGGAGGTGGAGACAATGTTAAGGGAGCGATCACTGAAGTGCACCGGCATTTGGCGCCCGCACGACGCCGTATCGTGGATCGTGGCGCAAGTCTGGTGCAGGATGGACTCGGGCGTGACGCCGAGTTGCAGTGCCAATGCACGGTCCCGGTAGTAGGTGAAGAACCAGTCGTGACCGGCCTTGAGGCAATACCCAAGCGCGGTGTTGATCGCCTCGTGGCCGGCGCTGCTGATCTGGAAGTATGCCTGGTTGCGCTTGCGCAGCGTGATCTCCGCGTCATCCAGGCGGCGCGACATGACCATGTTGCGGTAAAGCGCCCGCAGCGTCTCGACAGAAAGGTCGACGGCCCCACCGACTTCGATGCCAGGCGAGATCGAGGTGGCGAGCGTTGCGGCGGACGACGATGATTTCTTGCCCATCAGGTTCCCTTTTCGTGCGGCAGGCCGGCACCCGGAGCAGCCCTGATGCATCAATCAAGCCCGATACCGTGCCTATTCCTCGGAGCATCCAATGCTTCCGCCAACTGAGTCGAGCAAAACCCAGCCCCGGCACCCCGCCTCAAGACGCTTGGGCCTGGACAACCGCCCCGTCCCGATCCACCTCAAGGACGCGCACAGCGCCCCCGAGGGAGCAACTGGAGAGGGCCGCCCGCCATGCCTCGGCCACTCGATTGGCGTTCGCGACGGCCGTGATGGCCAGAAGTGAGGGGCCGGCACCGCTCACCGTGACCGACGCCGCCCCGGCCGCAAAGGCAGCGGCCTTCAAGGGGTCCAGGGAACGGAACAAATGGGCGCGATAGGGCTCGTGCCACCTGTCGAGCGTCAGCTCCTGCAAATCCGACAAGTCCCCCTCGATGAGGGCCATCACCAGCAGCGGAATCCGGGTCGCATTGGCAATGGCGTCTTTCAGGGGGATTTCCTTGGGTAATGCGGCCCGCGCCAGCCGGGTCGGCACCTCGTAATCCGGTGAAACCAGGACAAATCCAATGGAAGGATGCGGCATCCAGCGGCGCACAATCACCCGCCCGGATTCGGTCATCACCCCGCCGATCATTCCCCCCAGCAGGGCAGGGGCCACGTTGTCCGGGTGCCCCTCGATGTCGCAGGCGATCTCCAGTAGCTCCTGACGGGTCAGTGGTTCTCCGGCGATGAAATTGGCGGCCAGAATCCCGGCGACGGTCGCCGTTGCCGAACTGCCCAAGCCCCGGGCGTTGGGAACCTCGACATGGGCTCGAACGCGTAGGGGGGGCATGGGCTCGCCGATCCGCTCGAAGACGCGCGCGGCGCATCCAAAGAACAGATTGTCACTCGACGGGATCAGGCCACTTGACTGTGGCCCATTGAAAATAATTGAATTGGTATCGCCATCCTCCAGTGCCGGTTCAACTTCAAACTCGTTGCGTAGCTGAAAGGCGCACCCGAGAAAATCGAAACCGGGACCGATATTGGATGTCGAAGCCGGAATCGAAATCTGGCAGCGAGTCTTGATGGTCGCGGGCATGCGGACTGGTCACGGGATCCGGGGCCTTGGCGGCCCCTCTGGAGTTCAAGCGGCCAACTCGGATTCCCGAGGGCACCGACCGAATTGGCCCATCTCCCGGAGGGGCGTCAACCGCGGTGATGCGCCTGATCCCAGAGGGCCTCGCTTCCCAACATCCCCGGATGGACATCGCCGATCCGTAAAGGGACCTCCGCCATCATGTCTCTCAGGACCTTTTGGACGAGAGGGAGCCGATTCTCCCAGCAGTAAATGAAAACCCGCCCCACCCCGGCGACAGGCGTGCGCACAAGGGCGAGGTTGTCGTAGGCCTCGAAAAGGACGCAGACCATCTGGATATGATCGTCCGGCAGCTCGACAATCTGGGTGATCCAGTCACCTTCGGGAGGCGGATAGGCGAAACGGGGCCGGGATCGTTCATGACGGTTCAAGTCGGATGTCCAAAACTTACGGTTGAACGCCAAGCGGCGACAGGACAACATCGCAGAAAATCGGACAGGATCAGACTTGCCCAGTCCGCCCACGCAAGAAGACCCGCAGGGCTGCCCGCCGTCAAGCCTCCCTTCCCACTCCGTTCGAGGTCATCCGATGTCAAGAATCCGTTCCGGCTTCCGTGCCCTGTTGGCTGCACTCTGGATTGCGGCATTTGCCGCCATTGGCCAGAGCCAGACGCCGCACCTGATTGGAATCCACGACGACGACTTTCCATCGGTGAATGAGTGGCTATCCCGCGCGCCTGGCGCGGGTGCCTGGATCACCGCAACCGAGTCGCTTGGCCACGATCCGAACAACTTTGGCGGCAAGAACTACACCGTGTCCGCGGGAACGACCATCATCGCCCGTTTGAACAATGGCTACAATCCCGACGGCACCCTTCCACTCAAGGAACACTACGCGGACTTCGCCCAACGCTGCGCCAACTTCGTGGCCAACTCCTCCGGGTGCGAAATGTGGCTGATCGGCAACGAGACAAACCTGGGCTCCGAATGGCCCCGGCGGAACGGTGTCCCAGAGTATATCAGCCCCGAGGACTATGCCGAGGCCTTCAAGCTCGCCTATAATGCCATCAAGGCGATTCGTCCGGATCATAGGGTGTTCGTTCAAAGCCTTGCGCCCTGGGCGGGGCCCTACAGCTTTCCCGGTGAGGTCCAGCCGGACAACTGGGTCGATTATTCGTGGAAGATGCTCAAGGCCATCACGACGGGGCCCGATGCGGTGACGCCTGACGGCATCACGCTTCACATCAACTCGCGCAGCTATGCGCTTTCGTCCGTCGCCTTTGGAGAACGCATCACTGCCGGCGGTCTGCCGCTGGAATTCGGATGGGGTGTCCACCGGGATTGGATCCAGTGGGGCATCCCGCGCGAGTTGTGGCATCTCCCCCTCCACGCGACGGAGTCGAATGGGCGCGCCTACTGGAGCGGGATTGGCTGGCCCGAGCCGGGTCAACCGGCCTACCAGACAGGTTGGCTCCAGGCGATCTTCACCAGCATCAACGGATGGAACCAGGACGCGCGCCATTTCGGCCTCCCCATCTACCGCTGCATCAACATGTACCGGTGGTGCGATTGCGATGGCTGGTCCATCAAGGTCGCCCCGAACAAGGCCCAAATCCTCTCGGATCTGGAGGCGACCGCCGCGTTGGGCTTTACATGGCCCAACCACGGCGGAAACCTCGTCACCCTTGGAGTCCCCACCGGCACCAAGGTCACGGAAGGAATCGCCGCGAGCGCCTCGTCCTTCAACGGCGCGGCGTTTTCTCCCGCGAATGCGTTTGACGGATCAATGGCGACGGGCTGGGAAAGCGGCGGGACGGCCGGGACCAACTTCACCCATTGGCTCGTCGCGGACCTCGGAGAAGTCCGGCCCATTTCAGGGTACACCATTCGCCATGCGAGTTCGGGCGGCCAGAATGCCAACCGCAACACCCTCGCCTTCATCATCGAAACGAGCGACACAAGTCCCACCGGACCGTGGACGATCAACACCGTGGTGCGCACCAGCGAACCCGGCCAAAACGGTCCCGCATCGACTTCTCTCGCCTACCAATCGCCGCATTTTGCGCGCTACGTGCGACTGTTCATCAACGGGGCGGGACGCGCGGCAAATTCACAATCGCGAGGTCGCGTGCAGGAGTTCGAAGTCTACCTTGAGGAGGGGGCGCCCACCCCGACGCCCACGGCGACCCCAACAGCCACGCCGACGCCCACCCCAACGCCTCCCCCGCCGGATGGCGAAATCCTGCTCCAGACGCAAACGGTGGACACCGTCGCACAACTGAATCCGCTGCCCGACTCAACAGACGACCTGAGCGGCAAGATCGCCACGCGCCTGCGCGGCGGTTTTCATCCGATCGTCACGAGTCCCGCCGACCAGGAGGCCGCCTTCACCAATGGCATCGGCCTCGCGGGAATCGCGGGGCTCCTAAGGGATTATCCGCCGGATGGTATCGAGGGGCAGGACTACGCCGACCAGCCCTCGTGGTCCGGGTTTTGGATCCTGGACAATGGCGCGGCGGTGGACCTTGATGAGGTTCGGATCTTCAGCGGGAACGCGGGCAAGGACGGCCGCGTGTGGCACAATGCAGACCTCCATGTCACCGTCGATCCCGCTCCATCCGCGCAATCCGAGTGGATCCTGGTGAAGGAGGAGATCAAGCCCGCCATCTTTGGAACACCCAATCCCGGCACCGTGGAGGCAACGCGCACGCGCGTGACTCGTCAGGGCAATGCACCGCTTTGGAACAGCGTGACGGCGATGCGCCTCGATCTCTTCGCCACGGCGACCTTTGGTTCCAGTTCCTTCGCCGACAGCACATCGCAGACGTTGGTCGCCCCGATCGTCTTCGAGATTGATGCCTATACAAGCGAAGCGACCATCCCGACACCGACACCCACCCCGACGGCAACGGCGACGCCGACGCCCGAACCGACTCCCACCCCGACGCCGTTTCCAACGCCCACTCCAACGCCCACGCCGATCCCGTATTCGGGCCTGGTCAACGGGGACATGGAAACACCGTACAATGGATCAGGCTCCACCATCTTCGCGAATGGATGGACGACCTGGAGGACTCCCAGTTCAAGCGGGATCCGTTACGGCAGGGCCACGAACAATCGCTTCTCGGGATCCTCCTCGCAGTACTGGGACAGTCCGTCGGGGCTCGCCCATGACGGCGGTGTGTACCAGGTCATCAATGTCACGCCCGGCGCGCACTATCGCATCACGGCGCGAATGAAGCGCTGGCTGCCGGGTTCCATCCAGAGACTTGGCTTTGGCTATGACCTGGGCGGCGGCACGGTGGGAGACGCCGAATCGGTCGTGTACAAGGACTTGAGGCCGGTCCGCGCCAACCATTGGGCCGGGTACGAAGCGGTTGTCACCGCCACCGGGCCGCAGATCACGCTCTTCGCGCGCGGCGGCATTTCCCAAAGCGGGGCAAGCGCCAACCAGACGTATCTTGATTATGTCCGGGTCGAGCAGTATCCCACGGCGAACCTCCCGACTCCCACCCCCGTGACAAACAAACTGACGCGCCCCTTCTTCAAGGGGCTCTCCATGCCCTACTACTACCCGTGGACGGGCAATCTCTTCACGGAATACGTCGCGAACGAAGCCGAGGAATTGGGCGTGGAGATGATTCGCGTCGAGTTCGTCCAGGAACCCGGCGGTTCGATCAACCTGAATGCGTATGATGAGTTGGTGGACCGCGCGGCGGCGCGCGGCATCGAGGTTCTGGGCCTGATAGACTACGCAACGGTCTCCGCAGCCACCTCGGCGGACTGGGCCACACCGCAATTCCGCAGCAGCTTTGCTGCCCGGTGCGCGGAGCTGGCTGGGCACTTTCACGACCGATCCAATCCCATCCGCCACTGGGAAATCTGGAACGAACCCGACCTCGATGTCAGCAGCCAGGGCGGACCCGACTGGCGCATCGAGCCCGAAGCCTATGGGCTGTTGATCATCGATGCCTTCGAGGCGATCAAGGCCATCGACGCGGACGCCGTCGTCGTGCTTGGAGGCATCTCTCCCAAGGGCTTTGAGTACACCGAAAACTATCTTCGGGATGTCTACCAGTCGGCGTCGATTCAGGGCTTCCTGGCGGCCAACGAGCGGTACCCGTGGGACGCGATTGCCGTGCATCCCTATCCCGAGATATTCACGAACCCCATCCCCGGTCTTGCCAACGCGATGAATGACCGCGTGAAGGCGATCATGAACCAGCATGGCGAGGCCGAGACACCGGTGTGGATCACGGAACTGGGCTGGAGCAGTGCCGCGGTGAGCGAGACGGCCCAGGCCAACTATGTGACCGATGCGTTCCTGCTGCTCGACAAACTCGTGGACTATGCCGATGCCGCGGCGGGCCCCTACGTCGAGCGGTTGATCTGGTTCAACTACCAGGACTTCAGCACCGTCGACAAGTGGGGCGTGGTGAACGAATCCTTCGCGCACAAGCCCTCCTTCGACAGCTACGTCGCTCTCGGGCGCGGCGGGATCGTGTCGCCCCCCGGATTGAACCTCGTCTTTAACGGCAGCTTCGAGGAGGGGTTTACCGGCACCATCCCGTCCCCCGCCGTCGGGACCGGCTGGACGAGTTGGGCGGCAGACTGGTCCGGAACCATTACCTTTGCACGGGAGGATTCCCTCCCCTTCGACGGAAACTATGCGCAAGCATGGTCTTCAACCACTCCGCACGGCGGCGGCATCTGGCAACGTGTCGAAGTCGTCCCGGGCGAAGAGTATCTGATCCGCGCGTGGATGCGCCGAGCCGATTCGGCTCCCGATGCGTGGCTGGAGTTTGGCTATGACCTCACGGGCGGCACGATTCCCGAAAATGGGAGCGTCACCTACACCAAGCTGGAATCCGGCCCGCCGGATGAATGGCTGTTGTTTGAGCAGTCGGTCATCGCCATCACCAACCATATCACACTTTTTACAAAGGGTGGGCACACCGAGGGAAGTGGCGTGGCGAATCGAAGCCATGTTGACGGCATCTTCCTGGGGAAACCGGCTCCGGCCACGACACCCGCCGCGGGCGACACGTGGCGGATCTCCCGCGTCAGCCCGGTCCGGAGAGAGTCATTCGCCTTGGCGCAATGAGGTAGCCCTTCAACGAAAAGGCCCGGCCATTGAGTCGGGCCCTGTATCTTTCCGCGATTGGGCGGCCGTCACTCGATGGTTGCGGCGGGTTCGGTGGGGGCGGCGGGCTGGTCGTACTCCACAACACGGGCCTTCAACTGATCGAGTTGGGAAGGAATCACGATCACGCCGATCTTGTTGCCGCGTGCGGCGAAATTACCGTGGTATGCGCGGCGTAGTTCCGTGACCAGCCGGGCAGGATCCTGATGCTCGAGGGTCATCACTTCCATGTGATACTCCACCCCCTCTGGGGGCGGACGACGATCAAAGTCCCGGATGAAGGAGCGCATTGGATTCAGGTTCTTGCGACTTCCCGTGTAGAGGAACGCTCTCTCTTCCCCGTCGGGAACGAAGGTGCCTTCTTCCTCCTCCAATCCCAGTTGCCTGCAAAACTCAAGAAAGGGAACGGGATCATGGAGCCTGAGCGGCACGCGTTGATTCTCGAGGTCAACGACCGGCTCCGGGTCGCGGAGATCGACGAGGATGATGCTGTTCGCGTACTTGTCATGAATGGGCACGATATCCGAGGCTTGCGAGATGGCGACCAGGACCTGGCGAAGCGAGTCGTCCGTCAGGTCGACCGACACACGCCGCCTTTCCAGGCCGGGCATGAATTCGAACTGTGCTCCGGTGATCTTGGTCAGGCTCCCGAACACCTCCGCGAGAAGGGCATCCTCCGCCTTGAATGTCACGGGCATGTCAAGGATCTCCGTCGGTCCCGGTATCTCGTAATTCTGCCAAAAGGTGCCCGGATTCTCCCGCGCCTGGGCACGCCTCAACTCGGCCATCTTGAAGATGGATTCATGCGCATGCTCACGATCGAGGAAGGACTTCACGAGGCTCGCTGGCGGAACTTCCTCCTTGTTGGCAATCGCGGGCTCTGCCGGGGCAGCCGCCCGCGGGGCCTGAGCCCCAAGATCCACTTCCGGCGGCGCATCCGGCTCCGGTGCCGGGATCAAGGGAGCCGCCTCCCCGGCGGTTCCGGGCCCGATGAACATCAGGGCGAATCCGAGCGCCAACGCCACTTCCCGCAATGTCAAACCACTCATGGTGGAAACCTCCTTGGGTGTTGATCCCGAGTCTTCAGGTTGTCCGGTCGCCCGAAGGCCTCGCAATTTCAATGACAGCATCAGTGAGCCTCAGGACCTCCGGCAAGGTCAACGTCTCCGGGCGCCTCGCCGAGTCAATGCCCGCGATCCGCAAGACCTTTTCCGCGTCCGCCTTGGAAACGTCCAAGGCTCCCAGGGCCAAGGCATTTGCAAGGGTCCTTCTACGGTGCAGGAATATGCCGGTGAGCACGCGGTGAGTCTGCCCGCGGTGCTCCAAGTCGCGCACAAGCGGCTCGGCAAGGGGCTCCAGCACCACGACCGCGGACTGAACCTTTGGAGGAGGAATGAACTCGCCGGCCGGGATCTTCAGCGCAATGCGGCAGGAGTATTCGAGGGCGATCTTGTAGGTCAACGCGCCCGAGCGCCTCGTCGCGGGTCCGGCGGCCAGGCGGTCCGCCACCTCCCACTGAACCATCAAGACAATGCGCTCCCATGTCTTTGCTTCCGAGACGAGACGAAACAGGATCGGGCCCGTGATGTGGTAGGGCAGGTTGCCCGCCGCCACTCGCGGCCCTTTCCAATCCTGGGAGAGGAGGCTGTCTGTTGGGACACGGAGGAAATCCCCGTATTGGATTTCAAGGTTCGAGAAGGCGCCGAGGAGCGTTTGGTGCCATTCCTTGAACGATTCATCCGCCTCCACGGTTACCACGCGTCCGGCGCGTCTCGCCAACTCCGTTGTCAGGTTGCCAAGCCCCGTCCCGACTTCCAGCACTTCGTGCGCGGGTGTGAGACCGCACAAGCCGGCAATGGCGGCGGAAATTTCCTGACGGCGAAGAAAGTGCTGACTCCTGCCCTTGGCCAGGCGAATGCCGAGCCTGCGCAGAAGCTGCCCCATCGGGGGGAACTCGAAGGCGCCGGCGCTCATTCCGATGACCGCGCCACGGCCCGGCGGCGGCGAACCATGTCCCCGGCCATGGCCAATGCGGCTCCAAAGCTCGCATGGCTGGCAATCCCCTTGCCCGCGATGCCAAACGCCGTGCCGTGGTCGGGGGACGTGCGTATGATGGGCAGCCCAAGCGTGACATTGACGGCCGACTCGAACGCCAGCGTCTTCACCGGGATCAACCCCTGGTCGTGATACATGGCAAGGATCGCGTCCGACTTCCCTTGCAGCATCTCGATGAAGATCGTGTCGGCGGGCGTCGGACCCGACATCTTCCAACCCCGCGAGCAGGCTTCCTCGATGGCAGGACGGATGATCCCGATTTCCTCACGTCCAAACAAACCGTTCTCTCCGGCGTGGGGATTCAAACCGCAAACGGCGATGCGCGGGTCGGCGATGCCTTGGTCAAGAAGGAAGCTCCTCAGATGCTCCATCTTGCGAGCCAACAAGGCGTTCGTGATGAGGCCGGGGACCTCTTCCAGCGCCACGTGGATGGTTGCCAGGGCGACCCGCAGGCCTCCACCCACCAATAGCATCGTGCTGTCCCCGGCCTTCGCAAGATCGCACAGGATCTCCGTGTGGCCGGGGTGTTGACTCCCCGCCGCCGCCAGCCCCTCCTTGCTCACGGGGGCGGTCACGATGGCGTCAATCCTCCCCTCCAGAGCCGCCTCCACGGCCGCCCTGATCGCTCCGAGGGCGACGACGCCGTGGCGTGGCCCCGTCTGGCCCCATTGCGGCGCGTGCCCTTCTTCCGGATCAGGGGTGTCGATCCGGGGCAAGGCGCGGATCGAGTCTGTATAAATCCCCGCATCGTGGGGATGCCGCCTCCCCAATACCTCCGCATGGGCCAGCCAAAGGCCCACGGGTCCAATCAGGACATATTCCGCATCCGTCGAGACCTGCCCGGGCAGTGGGTGATTGCGCGCGTTCGCAGCCGACGCGACGGCCTTGAGCGCCACCTCGGGCCCAATCCCACCCGGATCGCCGATCGTGATTCCCAGGCGCACCGTCCCGGTGGCAACAAAGCCGGAATTATCCGGGCGCGACCGCGTGGTGACTCGGGGGGATGTCATGAAAAATCCGGTCCTCCTGCATGCCGGGGCCAATGACCCGTCGCTGCCTGGTCAGGGCGAGAGAAATCGCTCCCGCGCCCGTGTGGCGAGACGGGTGCATCTCGGTATTGTGTCCGGCGCACGGACAAACACGGACCGGCACGGTGTCCCGTCCTGACATAGGTTGACAGCCCATTCTCGAAGGAGGGTATGTCATGGCTGGTCAGAGGATTGTGATGAAGTTCCGCGTTCCGGGTTCCGCGTTCTTCCTCCTTCGCCAAGGCTACGGAGCCCGTGGCTGCACGCAGTCCACAAGGGCGCGATGCGCGCGCGGAACCAGTGAACGGCATTGGCGAGGCGGTCGGGCCAACTTTCCGAAATCCGTTTCACGGGGCTCAGGAGGATTGATGAGCCAATCGAGCGACTCCCGCGAGCGTTTTGCCGCGTCGTTTCAAAATCCAAAGGCAGTCGGCGGACCAAGCCAGGCAGGAGCCTGGCGTTCCCAGGATTGAGTCGAGCAAAATGCTCTCTGGATCCGTTTTGTGGAATGTCGGCCTGCTATAAGATGCCACCGAATCCGGGAGATGCGCCATGGCGAGGCCCTCTGCCGCACGGGGAGGAGAAAAGAGCTTGGCCCGACGCCCTTGCAAACCCTAGCGATTTCGCAGGTTCGAAAGATGAACTGGGCCTGTTCCTCCCGCCCCCGACTTCACGGAGCCTCCCCACATGGGTTTTGATTTTGAGAAGCCAATCGAGGAAGCGGAATCCGCGCTCGCGGAAGCCGAGCAGGCCTTGGCCCGGGCCGAGGACGGCGCTTCGGAGCGGGTTGAGCAGGCGCGCGCGCGCCTCGACGAGATTCGAAAGGACGTTTACGCCAACCTCACGGCGTGGGAACGCGTCCTCTTCGCCCGTCACAAGGATCGCCCACGGGCCCTCGATTACATAGGCGCCATCACGACGGAGTTCATGGAACTGCGCGGCGACCGGGCCTTTGGCGACGACAAGGCCGTCGTTGCCGGGTTCGCGCGCTTCCAGGGGGAACCGGTCGCGGTCATCGGCCAGCAAAAGGGGAAGGACACGAAGGAAAACGTCGCACGCAATTTCGGCATGATGCACCCCGAGGGTTACCGCAAGGCCCTCAGGGTCATGCGGCTCGCCGACAAGTACGGCATGCCCATCATGATCTTTGTCGACACTCCCGGTGCCTACCCGGGGCTCGGGGCCGAGGAGCGGGGTCAAGCCGAAGCGATCGCCCGCAACATCCAGGAGATGGCCGGCCTGCGTGTCCCCATCGTCATGATCGTCATTGGGGAGGGAGCGAGCGGCGGCGCCTTGGGCGTCGGCATCGCGGATCGGGTGCTGATGCTGGAAAACGCCTGGTACTGCGTGATTTCTCCCGAGGGATGCGCGGCCATCCTGTGGAAGGACGGCGGCAACGCGCCCAAGGCCGCCGAGGCCCTTCGACTCACGGCCAGCGACCTTCTGGTGCTCGGCGTCGTCGACGAGATCGTTCCCGAACCCCTCGGCGGGGCACATCGCTTTCCGGGAGACACGATCGCGAATGTCTCGGAGGCAATGGCACGCCATCTGACGGTGCTAAGGAAGCTCAAGGTGGAGAAGCTGCTCGACCTCCGGTTCGCGAAGTTCCGCACCATGGGCAACAGCGCCCTCCAACAAATCCCCGCGCGGGCCTGATTCCAAGACCGACGAAAGGTCCGGCATGGACATCGTGTTCAGGGGGGGAACGATTGTCAGCGACGGCACCGAGGTCATGGCCGACCTGGCGATTCGCGATGGGCGAGTCGTCGCCATCGGCGAACTCGACGGCCTCGCCTCGCGCGAAACCGTCGATGCCCGCGGCCGGCATCTCCTGCCGGGTCTCGTCGATATTGGCGTGTCCCTCTGCCGCGAGAGCGAGGAGTGGCCGGCCAGCGCCCAGGCCATCGAGTCCCTGACCGCCGATGCGCTCCAGGGAGGGGTGACCACTGTCGTGCTGCCCGCCGAATTTTCTCCCGAGAAGTCCCTCGGCGACGAGCTTCAGCGCCTGCGGGCCAGTGACGAGGGCACCTCGCGCGTGGATTTTTCCTACCACTATCTGCTCGCCGACTGGTCGGAGATGCGGCGGCGTCACCTGCGCGCCGCCGTCACCGCCGGCATTCCC
>CAYTRP010000059.1:12085-12465 GCA_964440195.1 uncultured Candidatus Sumerlaeota bacterium | reverse complement strand
CGGACAAGCTGGTGGGGCGCGTGGGGGAGCGGCTGGGCGCCTCGCACGAGCGCGGGGTGGATGTCCTGCTCCTGCTGCGCGATCGCGGAATTACCGAGGAGTTTCCCGATTCCGTGATGCAGGCCGCGGAGGAACTCAAGGTGCAGTGGGGAGAGGAACTGCGCAAGCGCGAGGACCTGCGCGACCTGCCGGCGGTGACGATCGATCCGGTAACGGCGAAGGACTTTGACGATGCGTTGAGCATCGAATCCCAGCCCGGCGGCGGATGGCGGTTGTGGGTGCACATCGCCGACGTCTCGCATTTCGTGCGCCCGGACGACATCATCGATCGCGAGGCGCGGGAGCGCGCGACCTCGGTCTACCCGGTGGATCGCGTGGTG
>CAYTRP010000059.1:0-12075 GCA_964440195.1 uncultured Candidatus Sumerlaeota bacterium | reverse complement strand
GCCTGACGATGACCGCGGAGATGCTGGTGGGCGCCGATGGCGAACTGGGGGACGTGCGCCTCTACCCTTCGGTGATCCACTCGAATCATCGCCTGGACTACGACCGCGTCCAGCTCTTCTTCAATGATGAGAAGTGCGAGGTTGCCAAGCCGTTTGCGGATGCGCACGAACTGCTCCTGATGCTGCGGGATTGCAGCCGGGCACTTCGGGCAAATCGTGATCGTCGAGGTGGACTGGACCTCGACATCCCGGAATCGGAGATCAGATTCCACGAAGACGGTTCCGTTTCCTCGCTCGCATTTGCAGAGCGGTTCGAGGCGCATCGCGTGGTCGAGGATTCGATGCTGGCGGCAAATGAAGCCGTCGCGCGTGAGTTGACACGCCGGGGCATTCCGCTGCTCTACCGCATCCATGAGCAGGCGGACGAGGAACGGCTGCTGCGCTTGCGCGACACGCTCAAGGCGCTCTCCATCAACCTGCCGGTCTCGCGCAAGGGAGTGGTCGCCCCCAAGGACCTGCAAGCGGCGGTGCGCTCGCTCGAGCACCGCGCGGGCGGCCATATCCTGCGGCGCATGGTGCTGCGCGCGCTGAAGCGAGCGGAGTACAATCCGCACAACGCGGGGCACTTTGGATTGGCCTCGAAGTGTTACTGTCACTTCACGTCGCCGATCCGGCGCTATCCGGACGTGATTGTGCATCGTCAGGTGCGCGCCCTGGCCGAAAAGACGGGCCTTGTCTACCCCAATGACAGCGACGGGATGCTGGACCTCGAGGACCTCGGCGCGCATTGCAGCTTCCGGGAGCGGGAAGCGGAGAGCGCCGAGCGGGACTCGATGCTGATCAAGTCGGTGGAATACCTGAAGAAGTTCGAGGGAGAGGACTTTGCCGGCCGCATCGCGGGGATGGTTCCAGACGGGTTGTTCGTGGAGATCGAACCCCATGGGGTGGAGGGATTCGTGTCCGTCCGGTCGCTGAAAGGCGACCGCTACGAGATCGATCCACTGGGGATTGAGCTGGTGGGACGGCAATCGGGGCGCCGGTATCGGTTGACCGACCCGGTGACTGTGCGCCTGATTCGGGCGCGGGTGATGGAGGGGGAGTTGGACCTGGAGATGGCGAACCAGCCGGAGCCGGCCCGCAAGGTCCGGGGGGGCGGCTACCGGATCCCGCCGAAAGGCCGCAAATTCAAGCGGTGAATCGAAGGAGCGAGGGCTCATGGACTACAGCAGCGTGCTGGTCGGTTGGATCCACATCACAAGTGCGGCCCTCTTGGTGGGCGGCACGTTCTTTTTTCGCATCGTGCTGCTGAAGTGGGCGGGGCGCGAAGGGGGATTGAGCGACGCACTGCGGGATCGGGTGGCCACCCGATGGATCCACACGGCCGGGGGCTTGCTGCTGGTGCTGCTGATCACGGGGCTGATCAGCATGTCGCTGCGCATGGAGTCGTGGAAGGTGGGCGCGTACGAAAACACGCTGAAGCCCCATGCAATCTTCGGGATCAAGTTTCTGGTGGTGGTCGTGATCGGTGCGCTGATCTTCGCGGCCGCCAAGATCAAGTCGAAGCGCCCGGCGATCCTGCTGGTCAATTCGCTGCTGGGCATCGCCGTCATCCTGCTGTCGGTCTGGCTGACCAAATCCTACCGGGTGCCTTCCGCCATGGAATTGGAAGCCCATCGCGCCGCGAAGGTGGCGGAAACACGGATGACCGCGCCGAACGCGCGCGGCGAATAGACAGTTGGTTGGCGGGAAGAGCGGACAAGAGGGACGCCCGGCGGCGTTGCGGGGTTTGATGTCATGAGCGACATGGGAAATTCAGGGCCGCAGGAACTGCGCAAGCGTCACCTTGACGAGTATCGGGGTTTCGAGCGCCTCTCGAATGAGGAGTTGCTTGCCGCGCTCGACGACCAGGGCTGCACCCCGGATCGTTGCTGCCTGCTGACGACGGAGCTGATCGCGCGCGGTGCCGAGGCGAAGGGTGCGGCGCCGCTGTTGCGGTGGATCCTGAGAGGATTTGATGGCAACCAAACGCGCTATCGGGCGGCCATCGCCCTGGCCCGCCTCGGGGAGTGGGATTCCGAGATCCAAGGGGCATTGCACCACATCACCGAACGGTACCCGCGAAGCCACAGTGACGCGCGCGTGGCGCTTGAGTTGCTGGAGAGCCAGGGCAAGGCGGTCGGTCCCCTGGCCCCGGGGCCGGAGATGAACACCCTGCCACCACCCTCGCGCGTGGGGCGCGACTTTCCCCGCCTGCCGGAGCCAATGGATTTCGATTCGCGGGAGGACCTTCCGAGGGATTCCGGCGACAGCCGGGATATTCCGCCCCTGGAAATTCCCGCCGTGCCGGGCGAGATGCCGACGTGGCGGCTGAAGGTTCGCAAGTCGCGCAAGACCCTTGCGTATCCAAGCGCTCGCAATGCGGCGATCATCGCGCTCATCGTGATAGCCGTGGGGATCGTGGTGGCGGTCATCGCCAGCCAAGCGGGACCGAAGGGTGGCAGCCTCACGCCCCTTGCGGAGGTGGAGTGAACCGCATGTCTCCCAATCGTTCCGGTTCGGGCCGTTCCCGGCGCCGCATGACCGACGAGGAGGAAAACTCTCTCGAGAGCCTCCCCGACGACATCCTGATGGCGATCATCACGGAGGGTGATTTCAGCGCGGAGGAATCGTGCGACGCGGTGGAGGAACTGCTGCGCCGGGGGCTCGAATGCCCGGAAGCCGTGGTGTTGATGCGGGACGTCCTGTTTGGATTCGAGAGTTCGGCGCTGCGCTATCGCGCCGCGATCAGCCTCAGCCGTTTGAAGTCATGGGACGATGATGTTCATCGGGCCCTGTGCCAGGCGGTCGGCAAGCTTGGGGTCGAGGACTCGTCTGCCCGCGCGGCGCGCCTCCAGTTGCAAAGACGCGGCCTCTCCGCCGCCATCCCACCCGAGCGCCCGCGTGTCGGCTCCACCGGGGAACACGCCCAACCGGTCCTGACGCGCGAGCCAAGAACGCAACACGCACCCGTAGCTGAAGAGGTTCTCACCCCAGATCCCCAACCGGGCGCGCTCCCGGCTTCATCACCCGCGACCAAGGCGGCGGCGAGGGAATCACGGCCCGCGACGCCGCTCTCGAATCCGACGCTTCCTCGCTACACCATGGAATCCGTCGATGAGCCGCGCCTGCACTATCGACGGCGCAAGCGCAAGCGCGGCGAGTTGTTTCGCCAGGTCGTCTCGAATGTCCAGATGCTCGTGATCTTCTTCGCCGCCCTTATAGGGATGCTGCTGCTTCTCGGCCGCTGCTAGGCGGCTCCTCAGGGAGTGTCGGCCTTGGCGCCCGGAGGCAGGCTTGAGGCCCGGCGCATCAGGCGGCCCTTGAAGACCATGGTCGTTGCCTCGGTGCGGAGCCCATTGAGCCGGTCCACGAGCAGGCGCAACGCGGTGCTGCCCAGTTCCTGAAGGGGGACGCGCACGCTTGTGACGGCGGGACGGGTAAGTCTTGCCAGTTGGGAATCGTCAAAGCCGACGACGGCAACATCCCCTGGGATCGAGAGCCCCAATTCGATGAGGGAATCGATCAGGCCTCGCGCGAGGTTGTCGTTGGCGGCGACGATTCCCCACCGATCCTTGCCCCTCATGCGGCGAACGAGCGCATCCCCGAGTTCAAGGCCCTCTTCATACTGATAGTTGGTGTAGTAGAAGAGATCCTCGGGCGTGGCGAGGCCGGCCTCGCGGGCGGCTTCCTGAAACCCCATCCTGCGATCCCGCGTGTCGACGTTCTCGCGCGGCCCACCCACGAAGAGAAGCTGACGCACGCCGGAATCCTCAATCAAGTGACGGGTCGCGATGTAGCCGCCGCTACGATTGTCCACCAGCACGTTGTCGATGCCATGCTCGCCGACCTCCCGGTCGATCACGAGCAGGCAATGGCGATAGTCCTTGAGCGCGGTAATGGCGCGGTCGTCGAGTTCCGTGATCATGAAGATGAGGCCGTCAACCGCCCCCGAGCCGAGGAGTTCCTCGGTGATGGCCTTCTCTTCCTCGGCGCCAATGGCACGGGTGACAATGACGTTGAGGTTTGCCTGGCGCGCGGCCGTGTCAACGCCCCGGATCAGTTCCGAGAAGAACTCGCCATGGAGGTCTGGAAGCACAAGGCCCACCGTGTTCGTCTTTCGGAGCCCGAGCGCGCGCGCCTGGCGATTGGGGCGAAAGTCGAGACGCTTCATGGCCTTCTCGACCTTCTGGCGTGTGGCGAGGGCGACGCGGTCCTTGCCGTTCAGAACGCGGGAGACCGTGGCGATGGAGACATCGGCCTCCTTGGCCACGTCGTAGATGGAGAGGTTGCGACTGGACGGTGTCCTCACGAACCGACAGGCTCCCTTGCGGCGACGAGTGTGGCCACGACGCGGCGGTGACGATTCCCCCCCGGCGCCGGGATGGGCTTTCCGGCTGGCCATGGCTGGCCGTCAACCTCGACTTGGACCGGTTCACCGGAGAGGCCGGAGGGGATGTGTTCGAGACATCTGCGGCGCAGCCAGGCGGCGGAACCCGTGTATCAAGTCCATGCCACGGTTGGATGGCGCGAGCCGGGAGAACATCTCCCACGCGAGTTCCGCGCGCTTGAGGGCGCAGGCTGTCTGGATGCCCACACGCCGTGCATGGAGCGCGCGGGATTCGTCGAGCTTCCGGCGACCCAAGGACAGCGTGTCGATCTGACGCGACTCACCATCGGATGAAGACGGTGATCTCATCGCCATCCTGATCGTATTCCGCCTCGATCATGCGGTTCTCGATCCGGATGGGGCGAATCTTTCCGTACTTCCGGCCAAGGGTCACCGTTGTGTCGTCGACCATGATGACGGAAGAAGGACCATCCGCGAGGATGCCCCGGATGTTGATGCCGAGTTCCTCGTCGTACACGACCTGCATGTGGGCAAATCGCGGCCCCTCGGCAACCGGTGTGGGTTGGGGCGTGGGAGGCGCGGCGGACGGCTGCGGCGTTGGACTGGGAGTCTCCGCGGGGGTGGCCACGGGCGTCGCCTCGGGGGGCGGCGTGGGCGCCAACGTGGGAACGGGCGGGGCGGCAACCGCGACTTCCGGCACGGCAACAGCCGCGACATCGGGCGTGGGAGCTGGCGTTGGAGGGGGCGCGGGTTCCTGCATGGAGTCCAAGGCCGCAGGCAACGCCTCCACCACGGCGGCCGCTGGTGAGGCGGTGCCGTCGGTGCGCGAGACGAGCGCGAGGTAAACGAGGCTCGCGATGGTCAGTATCAACAGGATGGCAAGGAGCGAGATCCCCACGACGAGGAGGATGAAGACGCGGCGATGGCGGATCGACTCCGCCTGGATCATCCGCTCGCGTCGTTCGGCCTCGGCGAGATCCTCGGGGGCGAGGCCGGTGCCCGCCTTGCGGCGCTTGCGATGCGCCTTCTCAAGGGCGTCGAGGATGCTGCTCATGACGATGTGTCCCCGATGAGTGAGACGGCGAGAAGGGGATCGACCTCGAGGCCGCCGGGGAGTTGCTTGAACCGGCGGTAGTCTTCGAGGGCGCGGCGGGTGCGGCCATCGAAGACTCCGGTGGGCGGCATGTCGAGAAGACCCAACGCGGCAAGCCGCCGCTGAAGTGCCTGCACACGGACGCCGCTGTCCGTGGGGGCGAGGTCCGTGATCCCCTCCGGATCGGCAAACAGGATGAGAACGGAGGCGAGGGAGTCGGCGAGTTCCTCCTCGCTGACGAGTATTCGCCCACGGATGGGATCGGCGAGGATCGCCTCGCCCTCGATGCGTTCAATCAAAAGGGCCCATGGGCCGTAGGCTGTCGCGCGGCGGTCGACCTGGATGAGCACCGGGAAATGTTCGGGAGGCAGGATTTCCAGAACCCCCGGAACGCGGGCTTCCCGGAGATGGAGGGGCGGGGCACCTTTGGTGATTTCAAGACTCGTGATGGTTGCAGCGTCCATGGCCCTGAGGTTGCCGAGTTCCGCCGCTTCCAGCTTCTGCTCCTGTGTGAGGCTCACCCATGTCAGCACGCTGGCCGCATAGGTATGCTCCGGAAGGGTGACGCGAAGAAGATCCGTGTCGTCATAAAACCACGAGGGAGCAGCCTCCTCAACCGCGACGGGCTCCACGGGGGAGGGTGCCTCCGCGAGATCGACGGGAGAGGTCACTTCCAGCGCTTCGGCTGCTGGAGTTTCCTGCACGATCTCAACGGGTGGCTCTTCCGCACCGGGCGCTGGCGTGGGCTGGGGCTTGGATTCGCCTGGCAAGGAGTCCTGGGGAGCGGGCTCCGGAACCGGTTCAGATGCCGAAACCTCGACGGGTTGCTCAATCGCTTCTGTGGGGATGGCTGGGTTCTCCGCCGGATCGGCGGGAGGTACCGGAGCCACGGCGCTTGCAACTTCAGCAACCGGCGGGGCCGTTGCGACGGGTGTCGGCGAGGGTGACGCCTGGAAATTGAGTGGTCTGGGCGTTGGCACCGGTGTTGGAAGCGGCGTCGGTGAGGGTGTCGTCGCGGCGGCTGGAGGAGTCGGTTCCGTCGCGGGCTCAAGGGGAGGTTGTTGAGCCACCTCGATAACTGGGGCCACTCCCCCACCGCTGGCCGTGGATTCATCGGTCGAAACCCGCCGGTCGGCGGGAGGGGAAAACTGGAGCGCCGCATAAACCATGGCGGCTGCAACAATGAGGCAACCGGCCAGAATGATGACACTGCCGTGGGAGGTTGTTTTCTCCTCCTTTGGCTCCGGGGGTGACGGTGCCCCGGGAGGAAGAAAGACATCGGATCCACGGACGCTGGTGGCGCCGAGGGTGCGGCGAACTTCCTCGGTCGAGCGGGAATTGCGTTTGGCGGCGCGGCGGCTCGTTGTCTCGCTGATGGCTTGGCGCGCGCGGTCTTCGGTCACCTCGAAGGCATTGGCCACGAAGGTCACGAGAAGCGCCCTGTCGCAAAGAACGTTCACCCTGCGCGGGACGCCGCCCGTATGATCGAAAATCGCGCGCAGGGCCTTCTTGTGGAACGCGACCTTGTGGTCGGGGTTGGCGACGGCGAGGCGGTGCTCGATGTACTCGGCCATTTCATCCTGGCTGAGCGGATCGATGTGGTAGCGCACCATGATTCGTTGGTTAAGCTGCTCGAGTTCCGGCAGATGCAGAAGGTCATCCAGTTCCGGCTGGCCGACGAGGGCGATCTGGATGAGCTTGGTGCTTTCCAGTTCCAGGTTGGAGATGAGGCGAATCTGCTCCAGGGCGTCGGGCGAGAGGCGCTGGCTCTCGTCGATGATGAGCACGCAGTTGCGGTCATGCTCGTACTGCTCGAGGAGGTGCTTGTTCAGGGCATCGAGCAGCGCACGCTTGGACTCGCTCGTGGCATCGATGCCATACTCGGCGTTGATGGCCTGAAGCAGCTCGAGATCGTTCAGTTGAGGGTTGAGAATCAGGGCGACGCGAACGCTGTCGCGGTCCAGCTCCTTGAGGAGTGCCCGGCAGATGGTTGTCTTGCCCGAGCCGATCTCTCCGGTAAGGGCGATGAAGCCCTTGCGCTGCTCGATGCCATACATGAGCGCGGCCATGGCTTCGCGATGGCGGCGGCTGGGGAAAAGAAACGCCGAGTCAGGCGTGATATTGAAGGGATCCTGCTCGAATCCAAAGTGATCGTGATACATGGGAGCCTTGGGGGCGGGCGGGCCTGACCCGGGGCGCAATGTCGGCAAGTGGAATGCTGGGGAGCGACGGGGAGTCCGTCAAGCGGGGAGGCGTCTTCGCGGGATGGCGAGGATCAGGCCTCCGGAGTGGCTTCCCGGGCGGAGCCTTCAGGGTTCCACTGCCGGGGCGGCAGGCGATGGAACTCCGCCTGCCAGTAATGCTTAATGGCATTGCCATGGCCAAAGAGGGTCCCGATCCCCTCGCCCGCGGCGTGAACAGCCAAAGCCAGCACCAGCCAGGGAAACGCACGTGGCACACACCGGTGATGGCGATGAATCCTTTGGAGCCGGGAACGCATGCGCCAGATGCGCAGTAACGGAATGGCAGGGGACAGCAGACCCACCATAAGCCGGCGGCGAAGAGGCCAATTTCTTGAGCGCAGCGAACCGAAGACCAGGCCGCCGAGCCACTTGTGCCGGAGAAATCGCCCGGGGCGCAGGAGATTGTGGTGCGTCGTGAGGGCTTGGCTTTCGAGCCAGAGGGTCTCTCCCTTGGCGGCGAGCTCGAAGTGGAGAATGGCCTCGACCTGAAAAACGTCACGAACTCGTTCACCCTGATCCAGCAGCAACTGCCGCAGGTAGGAGGTGTTGTGACCGGGCAACATGCCCTGGGGACCGGATTCCGCAGGATGGATGAAGGCGATGAAGCTCGTCATCATGTCGGCCCAACCGATGGCGCTACGGGGAGTCGGGTTTCGCATGGCGACCCCAACGACCCGGTAGCCCGCCTCGTGTGCCGATAGGATCTTCTCCGCCCAACGCCGATGGGGGAAGGAGTGGTCCTCTCCGATGACAACGTAGGGTGCCGTTGCCGCGCGAAGCCCGGCAACGCGGGCTTGCGACAACTCGAGGGCGACGGGGTGTTCAACGATCTTGATGGAATGGAATCCGCCCAATTCACCGGGTTGCGGATCGAATGCTTGCTGGTCGGGAAGAATGAAAACCAGCTCAAGTTGACCGGCGATGGACTGGCGGCGAAGGGCGTCGACCGTCCGCCGCAAAGTGGTGAAATTGTCCGGTGTGGCGAGGAGCACGCTGAGCGAGGGCGCGGAGGCGCGGTTCACGGGAATCCCCCTGTTTCGAAGGAGTCTCCATCAGTTGAGGGAGCGGGGCAATCTGGCTATTGGGAGAAGGTTCTGGTTGCCGCGCCTCGGCCGGGAGCAAGACTGGGAGCGGTATCCGGGAGGAAAAAATCGCATGTCTCCGCTGTTTGCATTGGGTCACCCGATCTTCCTGCTGGTCCTTTTTTCCGCATGGGTTTGGTGCGTGGTGGATGCCCTCCGCAATCATCGCCCCTGGGGGTGGGTGATCTTTGTCGGCTTCGTTCCGGTCTTCTCCATCCCGTTCTACCTGCTGAATTTCCGTGTGCTCGGAACAGGTGAGGCCGGTGCGCTAGAGGAAGAGCTTCGCTGGACGCGGCGCTTGCGGGAACTTGAGGAGCGCGTTGCGGAAACCGACGTCCCGGCTGTTCATCGTGAAATTGCGGACCTCTACTTTCGGCGCGGCCAGTATCGCCGGGCACTGGAAAGCTTGAAGAAGGTGTTGGATGTGGACCCGGAAGATCTCAAGGCCCAGTATCAGGCCGGGGTCAGCATGGCGTCATTGGGACGATGGGAGGCCGCCATCGCCCATCTGGATTACCTCGTGGACATGAGTCCCCGTTACGCGGGCGGTGAAGCAGGGCTTGCGCTGGCAAATGCCTACCTGGAAAGCGGGGATTCGGACCGGGCCTTTCATCACTTTGCCACGGTTGTCAAAAACCATCACCTCCCGGAAGCGGCGGTGCGATACGCAAGGATGCTGCAGGCGCAGGGCTATGGGGACAAGGCCGCCGACTGCCTGACGGAAATGTTGGAGAGAGCCGACGAGATTCCCAAGGATCGTCTGGGCGCGGAAAAAAAATGGATTGCCGAAGCGAGAAGACTGCTCGGGCAAAATCGAAAAACCTGAGTTGGGAAATGCCCCATGGGGGCGCCGCTGATCCGAATCTCAGGCACGCTGGCAGATGAGGATCATTTCCGAAGAAGCGCGGGAAGAAAACGGTTCGCGGGGATCCAATGATCCCAACTCCTCAATAATCTTGAAGCCGGCACTGTTGAGAACCTTCCCCACCTCGCCCCTGGTGTAGAGGCGGAGGGAGAACTCCCACGTCTGCTCCTTGCCGCCGATTTGCCAATGGCCGCGGCCGACAAGGGACCTGGAGCCCTCGTTGTAGGAGTAGGTTTCCGTCAGGACGGCCTTCGCGCTGAGCATCCGCATGGGCGGAAAGTCGCGCGTGAGCCGGGCCATGACCGGGCGATTGGGGGTCTGCAGGGCGAAGCGCGATCCCGGCCGCAACACCCGGGCAATTCCCTTGAGTACCCGGGTATTCTCAACCGGCCCGAAGTACCCGAATGTATTGAAGAGGCAGTAAGCTCCGTCGAAGGATTCATCGGTGAATGGAAGAGTCCGCATGTCCGCCTGCACGACCCTGCGCCCCCGGCGAGGATGGCCGTCGAGCAGGTGCCTGAAGCGGTCGAGCGCCACGACGTTGACGCCCGCCTTGCGCAGCGGAGTTGCGTGTCTTCCAAATCCGGCGCCGACATCCAGGATGGCACCCTTGCAGTTGCCGAATTGCTCGTGCAGCAGGCCGACCTCTGCCTTGGTGGCATCCTTGTCAAACAACGGCCCGCGATACACTTCCGCATAGAGGGAGGTGAAGAACCGGGGAGCCCAGTCCGGGGATTCAGTCACTTTTGGGTTCTCGAATCTGCTCAAGGGCCCAGCGAACCGAATCGTCGGAGACCTTCTTGACGACCTCCGCATGGCCGATGCGCGTGGGGAGCACGTATCGAACCTGGCCGGAAACGGCCTTCTTGTCCACGCGGGTGCGCTCGATGAGACGTTCCTGCGAATAAGGAACTGGGAGCCGGGTCGGCAAACCGGTTTTCGCCAGAAGATCGACCAGGCGTTTGTGATCGGTCTGGGTCCACCCGTCGTCCTGCACCAGGGCGAGCAACGAAGCAGCGGCCATCCCAATGGCGATGGCTTCTCCATGGCGGAAGGTCGAATACCCTCCCTCGGCCTCGATGGCGTGGCCGAGGGTGTGGCCAAAATTGAGGATGGCACGCAGACCGGATGTCTCGCGCTCGTCACTTGCCACTACCTCGGCCTTGATTTCAACGGACCGGCGGACGATTTCGGCGAGGTCCGTTTGAGGAATGTCGCTGCCGAGTTGTTCAATCCACGCAAACAGGGCGGGGTCGCGGATCACACCGTACTTGATGACCTCTGCCATTCCAGAGCGAAGTTCCGCCTCGGGAAGGGTGGAAAGGGTGTCGGTATCGGCAATGACCAGGGCGGGTTGCCAAAAAGCCCCGACAAGGTTCTTGCCTGCGGCCAGATTGATCCCGGTCTTGCCACCGACGCTCGAGTCCACCATTGCCAGCAGGGTGGTCGGGATCTGGATGAAAGGGATGCCTCGGAGAAAGGAAGCGGCAAGAAAACCCGCCAGATCGCCGACAACCCCGCCCCCCAGGGCGATGATGGCGGTGTCGCGGGTGAAGGCGAGCCGGGCCATTTGCTCCCAAAGCCGCTCGAGTTGGGCGACGCACTTGGAAGCTTCCCCTGAAGGGACGGAAGCGGCCTCGATCGAGAATCCCCCGGACTTCAAAGTCTGGGTCAGACTTGCCGCCCAGGGCTGTGCCACCGATTCATCGTAAACAAGGAACAACCGGCGGTCGCCGATCGTCTGACGCACGAGTGTGCCGGCATGAGGCAAGAGTCCCGAGCCCACATGCACGGCGTAGGCCCGATCTCCCAGGGGAACTTGAACGATTTGGGTCATGTCGCCCTGGTGCGTGGCGTTAATGGACGGGATTATTCCGCGGCGGGGGCAGCAGGTTCGGACGGGGCCGCCGGAGTGGCACCCGAGGGAACGGGCTGGCTTGTGACAGCGGGTGTGGCCTCTCCGAGGTCGAGCATGGAGCGTTGCTCGATGCTGCCCAGAAGGATGAGAGCCAACGCCAGGATGCCAAAAGCCGTTCCGGCATACATGGTCCACTTTGCCAGGGACTTTTCCGCTTGTGTGGCCCCGAGAGTCTCGCTGATTGCCGAACCAGCCGTGCTGCCACCGCCCAAACCTCCGAGCCCTCCGCCAGACTTGCCGGGCTGGATCAGGACGATGAGTACGATGAACAGCGCCAAAACCACATAGGTGGCGGTCATCAGGAAGAGGAGTATTTCGAACATGGCGGGGTTGGCGAGACCTTGGTGGAATGGCCGAGAGGGTGAAGAACGGCCCCCAATTTCGGGGAAGGAGTCTCTTGTCGTTGAGGGGGGCGAGTCAAGCTGTGTGTCAGCAGGACCTTCCCCAATTTCCGTGTCGTTCCTGGCGCGTGTTTCTGGGGCGATTG
>CAYTRP010000058.1:8129-12539 GCA_964440195.1 uncultured Candidatus Sumerlaeota bacterium | reverse complement strand
GTGTCGACGAGGAAGATCTTGCCCGGTTGCAGCCGCCACTTGCGGCGGATCTTCGATGCCGGGATTTGCGGGAGGACTCCCACCTCGCTCGCCATCACGACGATGTCGTCGGTCGTCTCGATGTAGCGCGCGGGTCGCAGGCCGTTGCGGTCGAGCACGGCGCCGATGCTTTCGCCGTTCGTGAAGGCAATGGCCGCGGGGCCGTCCCACGGCTCCATCAGGCAGGCGTGGTACTCGTAGAAGGCCTTCAGGTCGGGATCCATCGACTCATGCTTGTCCCATGCCTCGGGAATCAACATCAGGATGGCATGGGGCAGGGAGCGGCCATTGAGCACGAGGAACTGCAACGCGCTGTCCAGCGTGGCCGAGTCGCTGACCGATTCCGAGAAGAGCGGCCACAACCGGTCAAGCTCCGCGCCGAAGATCGAGGAATGCAGCGACCCCTGCCGCGCGCGCATCCAGTTGCGATTTCCACGAAGCGCGTTGATTTCCCCGTTGTGCGCGAGGTATCGGTAGGGATGCGCCAGGAACCAGGAGGGAAACGTATTCGTCGAGAACCGGGAGTGGACGAGGCCGAGATGGCTCTCGAAGTCGGGATCGGACAAGTCGGGAAAGTACTGCTCGAGTTGCTGCGTGCGCAGCATCCCCTTGTACACCATGCGGTTGGTGGAAAGCGTGCAGATGTAGAAGTACTCGTTGCCGGGCATTTGAAGCCGCTCGCTCAGGTTCTCCACGCGCTGGCGCACGAGGAACAGGCGCCGCTCGAAATCCCGCCGGTTGTAGAAGCTGGACTTCATGCCGACGAAGACCTGCCGGATCGTCGGCTCCGACGAGCGGGAGACGACGCCCAGCACTTCGCTGCGCACCGGCACGTCGCGCCACCCCAGCAGGTTCATGTCGTAGTCGTTGATGAGCTTCTCCAGCAGGATCTCGTGCTGGATCCGTTCGTTGTCGTCGGGGGGCAGGAACACCGTCGCCGCCGCGTAGTCGCCCTTGGGCGGAAGGAGGAATCCGCACTCTTCCATGCATACGCGCCGCAGGAACTTGTCCGGCATCGAGACAAGGATCCCGGCCCCGTCGCCGGTGTTGGGATCGCAACCGCAGGCGCCCCGATGGTCCAGGTTGTTGAGGACCTCGATGGACATGTCGATGATTTCGTGGCTGGCCAGCCCCTTGATCTGGCAGACAAAGCCGACGCCGCACGCGTCGTGCTCGAACTGGGGATCATAAAGCCCCTGGGCTCCGGGGCGCTTGGCACTGCGGGGCAGACGGCGGTCAGGCATGGGGCAAGGGTATCCGATCGATGAACTGCCTCGGACAGGGGCGGCTGCAAGGGCCTTGAGGGCTGTCGGGCCCCTTCCGTGGACCCACGATGCTCCGGTGCGAGCGGGATCGAATCAAAGGATTTTTTCGGTCCAAGTACGGAAAAATCAACCGGGCAAAGCACCCGCTTGATTGGGTTTAGCCTCATTTCCCGCTCGCAATCCCCGAATCGCCTTGCGGCACTTCGCACCCTGTCTTCAAGCTGGCTTGTCTGACCAATACCCTGCTTCTCCCTTACTCCATGGGCAAGTCCCTCAGCACCGCCCGCCTTCTTCTGGGGTCTTTTGCCATCCTGATTGCGGTCGGGACTTTGGTCCTGCTCCTTCCGGTTTGCATGAAGGGCGATGCCGAGTCGCTCTCGTTGGCGGACGCACTCTTCTTCAGCACATCCGCCGTCTGCGTGACCGGTCTGGCGCCGAGGCACGTCGGAAATGACTTTTCTTTCTTTGGCCAGTTGGTCCTCCTGCTTCTGGTTCAACTCGGCGGGCTTGGGATCCTGACCTTCGCAAACGTCACTCTGCTGGTCGCGGGAAAGCGGTTTGGGCTGGGCCAGCGGAGCCTGATCGAGGAGACGTTCGGCAACCTGCCCAATCTGGACCCCAAGCATCTGGTGCGCCGAATCGTCATCTACACGTTTGCCATAGAAGGAATTGGGGCCCTCCTTCTCGCCTTGCGCTTCATGTGGGATTACCCATTCCTGACCGCCGTTTGGCTGGGCATCTTCCATTCCGTTTCCGCTTTCTGCAACGTCGGGTTCAGCCTTTTTCGCGACAGCCTTGTCGACTATGCGAATGACCTGTGGGTGAATCTCGTGATCACCGCCCTCGTCATGCTTGGGGGCATCGGATTCCTTGTCTTCGCGGACATTCAGTCCTATTTTTTCCCCAAGAAGCGGCTCAAGCGGCTCAAGCGGCCTCGCCGCCTCGCCTTCCATACCCGCGTCACCCTCAACACCACGGGAATACTCCTCCTGGCCGGCACCGCATTGATCCTGGTTCTCGAGTGGCCCGGTCAAGCGACCGCCAGCGACCACCGCCATTTGCTCCATGCCTTCTTCCTCTCCGTCGCCAGCCGTACCGCCGGGTTCAATACCGTCGATACGGCCCTCCTCACCAATCCCACCATCCTGATCGTCATGTTCCTGATGTTCGTCGGCGGTTCGCCGGGTTCGCTTGCGGGCGGCATTCGCACGACGACGGCCGCCGTCCTCTTCGCGCTCATTCGATCGCGCGTCCGGGGGCGTCCCCGCGTGGAACTGATGGATCGCTCCATCCCGATGGACATCGTGGGCAAGTGCCTCGCCACCTTCGCCGGGTTCTTGATCGTCATCATGGGGGCCACCATGCTCATTCAGGTCTTTGAGCACGCGGGCGAACCCCACATCGAGACCCGGAACGCAATCGTCGACTATGGATTCGAGGTCGTGTCGGCGACTTGCACCGTCGGGTTGTCGCTGGGCGTGACGGCGGACCTGAGTTGGCCCAGCAAGGTCCTCCTGGCGATTTGCATGTACCTCGGGCGCCTGGGCCCCATTCTGGCCGCGGGATCCCTGATCGGCCAGCGCCACCGTGGCGCCTATTCCCTGCCCGAAGAACGGCTGATGGTCGGCTGAACCGTCCCATTTCAAAGGACTCACGCGCGATGGACACACAGGAACGCATCTTTCTCGTCATCGGACTTGGCACCTTTGGCGGCGCCGTCACCCGGGCGCTGTACGTGGCCGGGGCGCAGGTCCTCGCCGTCGACGTGGACGAGGCGTCCGTCCAGGCGATGGTCAATGACACCACGCGCGCCATTTGCGCGAATGCGCTCGACGAGGAGGCCCTCCGCATGAACGGCGCGTTTGACGCCGACTGCGCCATCGTCGCCGTTCGCCGCCGCTTCGACAGCACCGTCCTCATCACGCACATGCTCAAGAAGCGCGGCATCAAGGAGATCCTCGTCCTCGTGGATTCCTCCCTCGAGGAGAGCGCGATGCTCGCCATCGGCGCGACCCAGGTCATCTTTCCCGAGCGCGACATGGCCGCCCGGCTCGCGCGCTCCCTCCTCATGCCCGACCTTGCCGATCACATCCCCCTCGGCACCGACGTCAGCATTGTCTCCATCCCCTGCCCCAACGCCTTTGTCGGACGCTCGCTCATCGAACTCGACATTCGCAAGAACGACAAAGTGAACATCATCGCCATCGCCCACAACCCCACCATGGCCGAGGGCAAAGCCGTCGTGTCCCCCGCCCCCAACCCCGAGGTCCCCCTCAAGGCCACCGACACCCTCTTCGTCCTCGGCAAGACGAAGGAACTGACGGCCTTCAAGGAAAAGTATGGCCCGGCGGAGTAGGCCGGTCCTTCACCTCAACCCATCTCCAGCGTCGCGATGGAGGCCCAAGGCGCATGAACTCTCGTCGCGATTCGCGCCATCCCGGGAGATTTTGCCATGGGACTCGACCTCGTAGAGTTTGTGATGGCTGTGGAGGAATCCTTTGGAATCGACATCCCCGATGAAGTGGCGGAGGAACTCAATACCCCGGGAAAACTAAAGGACTACGTCTATCGGCAGATGACCCGTGCCCAGACGAGTGGTTGCCTGTCTCAGCGAGCTTTCCATGTTCTGCGGAGGTCTCTAAAGACCTTGGGAAGTACACCCCCGGACGCTATTCGACCGTCCACACGCTGGGAAGAACTGGCGCCGCCACGGCACGAGCGTCAAAAGTGGTGGAAGGAGTTGCAGGCTGCCAGCGGACTTCCGCTCCCAACTCTTGCAAGACCCCTGTGGGTGATGATCTCGGGCTGTCTCGCGGTCGTCGCGACGGGTCTGGCGGCCGGATTCCTATGGCCGTGGCAGGGGTCCAACTGCGCCACATTCGCTCTTGTCTGGTTGATTGGTGGACTCGCTTTGGCTCAAGCCACGCGCCCCATCAAGACTCGCTTTCAATCCGAATTCGCCACGATCGGCGCGACAGCGAGACATCTTGCCACCTGCTCAGCCGCGAAACTGAAGTCCGCCGGTGAGGGGTGGACAAGGCAGCAGGTATCCGACGTTATCGATCAACTGATCATCGGCCAATTGGGCATCCATGAGTTTGATGAC
>CAYTRP010000058.1:0-8119 GCA_964440195.1 uncultured Candidatus Sumerlaeota bacterium | reverse complement strand
TCATTCGCGACCTGAAGGCCGGTTAGGAAACCCGTGAGAGAATTTGCCCCGCCTCTTGACATCCCCCGCCCCACCATCCTCTCTATCCCGTTATCCTGTCGATTTCATGCACACCGGGACATTTCATCGCGCCCATGCCTCCCTCCGCATCCCACCGCCATATCGGCAAGTCCCCCGCGCGGCGCGAAGGCGTGGCAAAGGTCACCGGTCGTGCCCTCTATGTGGACGACCTGCGCGTGCCGGGCTGCCTGCATGGCAAGACGATCCGCAGCACCATCGCCAAGGGCCGCATCCTCGACATTCGCTACGGTGGGGGAGTGCCGTGGGACGAAATCGTCGTCGCCACCGCCGCCGACCTGCCCGTCAACCTTGTGCCACTCATCGTCAACGATCAACCGGCCCTCGCCGATGGCGTTATTCGTCACAAGCACGAACCCATCCTCCTGCTCGCCCACCGCGACCCGGGTGTCCTCGAGGATGCCGCCCGCGCCATCGAGATCGTTTGCGAAGAGGACCATGACGCCGTCTTTGACATGAACGACGGCCCCATCCAGACGGAATACTGCATCCGCGATGGCGATCTCGACGCCGTCTTTGCGCAATGTGATGTCGTTTTCGAGGAGTCCTATGAGACCGGCGCGCAGGAGCACGTCTACATCGAGCCCAACGGGTTCATCGCCTGGTGGGAAGGCGACACCGTCCGCGCCCGCGGCTCCCACCAATGCCCCTACTACGTGCACAAGGCACTCAAGACGGCCTTTCAACTCGAACGCGACGATCAAGCCGACGTGATGCAGGAAACGACCGGCGGCGCCTTTGGCGGCAAGGAGGACTTCCCCAGCGTCGTCGCCATCCACGCTGCCTTGCTCGCGCGCAAGAGTGGCAAACCCGTTCGCCTCATCTACAATCGCAGCGAGGATATGGAGTGTTCGACCAAGCGTCATCCTTCCCGGTCCCGCGTCCGGATCGGTTGCACGAGCGACGGGCTCCTGAAGGCCCTGGACTTTGACTTCCGCGTGGACGCCGGCGCCTACACCACCCTCTCGCCCGTCGTGCTGTCGCGCGGCATCCTGCACGCCAGCGGCCCCTGTCGATGGTCGGCCGCGCGCATTCATGGCACGTCGCACACGACGAACTCGCCGCCCTATGGGGCGTTTCGCGGCTTTGGCGCACCCCAAAGCCTCTTCGCCATCGAATGCGCCATGAATGCCCTCGCCGACAAGTTGGGCATGAGCCCGGTCGAACTGAGGCGGCGCAACTTTCTGCGCAAGGGCGACCGGCTCCCCACCGGCCAGGTCCTCGCCACCGAACCCATGATGGACGAGATCCTTGATCGCACGCTGGCGATGGCGGATTACGAAAGCCGCCTCGAAGTTTGCGGGAAAACGCCCGGCAAGGGCATCGGCATCTCCGCGATTCTCCACGGCACGGGGTTCACGGGTTCCGGGGAAGTTTATCTCGCCAGCATCGTCAGGCTCGTGACGCGTGGCGATGGAAAGGTCGAGATACGCGTTTCCTCGACCGAGATGGGACAGGGTACCGAGACGATCCTGCCGCAAATTGCCGCCGAAGTGCTCGGACTGCCCCTCGATGATGTTCTCTTTGTGCAACCACGCACCACCCTCGTACCCAACAGTGGCCCCACCGTCGCGTCGCGCACATGCAGTGTCGTCGGCCGGCTGGTCGAGCGTGCAGCGGGGCAGCTAAAGGGCAGGTTGGGCGGCCTGGGCGTCGCCGGGCACTTCGCCCGCAACGGAGAAATCCAAGTCGAGGTCCAATACGAACCCCCGCCGGGACTCGCGTGGGACGACAAGGCTTATCGTGGCTCCGCTTACGGCGCGTACTCGTGGGGAGTCAACATCGCCGAGGTGACGATCGATCCCGTCACCTGCCACCCACGGGTTGATCGGTTCTGGGCCGTGTTCGACATCGGAACCGTCATCAATCCCGTGATGGCAAGGGGCCAACTCGAGGGGGGAATCGCCCAGGGCATTGGCTGGGCCACCTGCGAGAATGTCGTTCTGCGCGAAGGTGCCATGGCCAACGGACACATGACCAACTATATCATTGCGACCACCGCCGACATGCCCGGGATCCATGTTGAGTTTCTCGAAAACCCCTATGAATACGGTGCCTTTGGGGCCAAGGGTGCCGGTGAACTCCCCATGGACGGTCCGGCTCCGGCAATCCTGGGCGCCGTGAAGATGGCCACCGGAAGGCACTTCACACGAATCCCCCTTGGACCGGAGGAACTCATCCATGACTGACAAGATTCGCTTCCACCTCAACGGCAACGGCATCGAGATCGAGGCCCGCCCCATGACGCCGCTCCTCCATGCGTTGCGCGAGACATGCGACGCCTCCGGCACCAAGTACGGCTGCGGCGAAGGCGAATGCGGCGCGTGCACCGTCATCATGAACGACGAACTGGTGATGAGCTGCATGGTCCCGGTCTGCCAGGCGGAAGGTGCCCGGATCGAGACCGTCGAGGGGCTCGCCGCCCCGGATGGCACCCTTGCCCCCCTCCAACAGGCTTTCATCGATGAAGGCGGTGCCCAGTGCGGCATCTGCACGCCGGGGATGCTCATGGCGGCAACCCACTTCCTGCGCCACCCGGAAAAGGCGCCGGGGGGCATGCGCGAAGCGCTCGCTGGCAACCTCTGCCGGTGCACGGGCTACATGGCCATCTATCGCTCCGTGGAGCGCGCCCTCGGGAAGACCCTCAAATGCTGATTGGGACGAACCTCTCCCCCCTCGCCTGCGTCGCCCCCCGGTCCGTCCAGGAGGCTCTCGAACAGAAGGCCATGAATCCCGCCCTCATTCCCATCGCCGGGGGCACGGATGTGATGGTTTGGATGAACGATGGGAAGTTGCCCGGGCGCGAATACCAAAGCCTCCACCGGCTTGCACCGGAATGGCGCCGGATCTCGGAGACGGCCGATGGCGGGCTGAGGATCGGCGCGCTCGCCACCTACACCGACGCGCGCCATCACCCCCTCGTCCGCGCGCGCTACCCGCTTCTCGTCGAAAGCGCCCGCGTCACCGGTGCCTTGCAGATCCAGAATCGTGGCACCCTTGCTGGAAACGTCGCCAACGGGTCACCGGCGGCGGACACGGTTCCCGTGCTCATGGTCTACGATGCACTTGTCGAGTTGGCGAGTCGCGTCGGCACACGCACGGTGCCGCTTTGCGAATTTCAAACCGGATATCGCAGGAACAAAATGCGCGGCGACGAGCTGATATCGGCACTCGTCCTGCCCCCCCCTGCCCCGGGCTTGCGGCAATCCTTCCGCAAAGTGGGCACGCGAGAGGCGCAAGCCATCAGCAAAGTCGTCTTCGCCGGCACCCGGACCGCCGATGGGAAAAGCTGCCGGCTCGCGTGGGGTTCCGTCGGGCCCACCACTGTTCGGGCCGTCAAGACAGAACAAGCGATCGGTTCAGGAGCCGGCTTCGACACCGCATGGGGGCTCCTCCAAACGGAAATCGCCCCAATCGATGACATCCGCTCCACCCGGGAATATCGGCTCGCCGTATCCCGCCGGATTCTGGCCGGGTTCATGGCGTCTTCCACTCCCCAGCCGGACCATGATGACGCCTGATCGTCGAGGCATCGAGGGGCTTTGGGAACGCTGGAATCCAGCCAAGCCCAGCCCAGCGTGGCCGCGACGTTCGCCTGCTTTTCCCGCAGCGGCGGCCAGTCCACGACGCGGATCCGAACCCTGGGAGCGCCGGTCTCTGCACCGGCGGCACCGCCCCCCACCAGTCAATCACCCCAACGAGGAACGGAGAACGAGGAACGCGGAACGATTTCTTCTCCGCCGCAACTCTTCGTCCTCCGCCTCCAACTGGTCCAAAGCCTCCATCGCCCCCTCCGTCGTCAAGTCGCGGACCCGCAAGCCCTGAGACCGTTCGACGGATTGCGCGGAACCGTGTCAAGAGGCGGGAATGCGAGGTGGATTCGTTATGCAAGCTTCCTTCGGTCATCCTTCCGTCAGTTCAGTTCCCGTCTTTACCATGCAGTTCAAACCCCTCAATAGAAGCAAATCCAAAGCAAGACTAAATTGGCAGTCCGATCTCCGGAGTCAGGAGAATCGCTCAATTAAAATTTTACAGGCACGAAAAATTTCTTCTCCTGCTTTCAGCATGTAGTCTTCTCGCAATGCATCCATTCTCCTTAGGTAGTCAGGGCACATCGACTTCGCCATAAACTTCCAATTGGGAAATGCTCTGCTTCTGAATCAATTCCGATAAACGGAAGGAAAACATCATTTTCCGGATCATTTGTCTTGAACCTTAATCTACAAATTGCCCGGGTTCCTTCTAGTAAGTCCAGACGGCCATCGAGCATAGATTGCGAAATGTTCACTATATCATGGCTATCATCGCATGATTTAGTCGAACTAAAATGATCCATCGCACGCCTCATGCTACTGAAATTTTGTTTTGTATTCAACACGCTGACCAGTTCTGATATTCCGATACTGGCGCACTTCGCACATTCTGGCCGTGGATCGTATTTCAGTCCTGTGCGACAGAAGACCCGACAGATCCATTATTCGCGCGTTGACCTTTCCTTGAAGCCGAATCAGCGCCTCGGCGCAATGCAAAGTGCTGTCCATAAGTTTGTTCCTCATTTGGGAAGTTTGCCGCGTTCAATTGTGGCCGTCCTGATCCGTCGCGCCCCGGGGCGGCTCCGCCGCTATTAGATTTCCGAGTGCTATATGCGCTTTTCGACAACATTCTAAAAGTTGATACTGATCGAGATCGCCCGGGCCCCTTATTTCGGAATTTGAAACAAACATGTCCACATTTGAAAATAGCTCATTCAAAACGTCAAACACATGCTCCGGGAATAGGCGTTTATCATTCTTGAAAAGAGTTAGATAACTAGTTTCAAAATCCTCCGCACTGATTCGTCCCGATTGAAACGATTCCATCAATTCAAAATAATCTGTTAGTTCTCTGCGCTTCATAGGCTTCCTCGAGTCAGGACATTGTGTAACTGTGCGGGTTCAATTTTCATCCACTAATGAAATTTCCTGCCGGATCAGTCATCACATTCAATCCAGTTGAAGGATCGACGTGGTGGGTCACAGGATTTTTGTGGTAAGTTCCCTGAATAGTTTTAATGTCGGGAGAGTTGATGTGTTGATTCAGTGCCGAGCAAAATTGAGCAAGACTTGATTTATTTGCGGGACCCGTGACGCCAAAGTCTGCTGCGTGCTTGAACTTCGATTGAAGCTGGCTTGTAGAGTTGAATAAAATATTGGATGAATTCTTTGCGACTTGAGGTCCACGCCACCAGGCCGAAGCCCTCGCCCACGCACTGGCTGCTGCAGTTCTGGCTGCTGTGGCCCCGGCTCTCGCAGCAGCTCCTGCGCCTCCGACCCACGAGGCTGCCTCCCCAAGAGTCTGCGCACCGTATCCCGCGTAACCCCATCCCGTCAGTTGCCCATCCGCGTCGTACCCTTCCGTCAGGTATGCGGCGGACTGTCCGGTCTCAAGGATTCCTAGGACGGCCAGCTGTCCCAAATACGTCGTCGCGGTAATCGGGTGTAGCTCACCAACTCCCTGGTCGCGCAACCAGTCCGCCCAACCCGCCCCTGTCCATGAATGGACGGAACCGCCTTCCGGATCTGCCCGCAACCCCCACGGATCCCTGAACCCAATCGGATTGCCGTTCGCGTACATGTACTGGTTCACGCCACCGAGATACCCGATCGGATCGCGGGTGAGGAACCGCCCGGCCTCGGGCGAGTACCACCGCGCGCGGTTGTGGTACGCCTCGGCCACCGGCGACCACGGGCGCGAGGCGTAGAGGTACTTCAGCCCGATGGACGACTGCGCGGCACTCTTGGCCACGCGGCCGTCCTGGTCCGTCGCGCCCCGGGGCGACTCCGCCGCCCACACCCAACTGCCGTAGGCCTCGCCTTCGCGGACGCTGGTGGTGATGAAGTTTCCGCCATCCGCCTGCGAATGCGAGACCGACTCGTTGTGGACGCGCAGGATCGCTTCGCCCGAGCCGCCGCGCGAGTGGATCGACGGCGCGCCGTAGGGCGTGTAACTGACCGCTTCCACCGCCGAGCACCCCACCAGATAGACGGGCGGATTCATGCCGACGGCGACCATGTCGCCTTCGGCCTTCAGAGTGAGGACGACCGACCCCAGGTGGTCGCGGATGAAGAAGAGTTCTTTGCGGCGCCCGCTTCCGGCGTAGCGCGTCGCCCCGGCGAGGTTGTCGAGGCCCACGTCGTGGTAGTAGTGCCACGTCTCGTTGAGCGTCGGCCCGAACTCGTCCGGATCGGCGGAGTCCCACGTCTGGTGGAAGAACTGCTCAACGACCTCGTGCGGCCCGTCGAATAGCGACTGCGAGCGAATCGGCAATGAATCGCCGGGCGGGCTGCCGAAGGACGGCTCGCGGAACTGCGACGTGCCGACAAGGCGGCCCTCGGCGCGGCGTCGCCCGATCCGGAGAATGTTGTCTATGTTATCGAATTTGTATCCACGCTTTCGGAACGCGGCGAGACGGGCGTTTCGCGTGTCGCGGCGGACTCGGGCCGTCGCGCGGCGTCTGATGGGAGATGGTTCAAGCGCGCGCATGGCTGTCACGATCCACGGGCGGGTGGGCATTGTCGAGGGGGAAGGTGGACATAAACCTCTGGAACTACTTCACCAGCCTGCTCATGAAGTTCCCTTTCACCTCCTATCAACCGTCTAGACCTCATGTCTGGCATCCGGAGTACCCACCCCGTTGAGTGAATGCAAGAAGCAAAAGGCAATGCGAAACGGTCGCATATCTATTCATCCTCTTGCTCATATATATTCCTGATAATTTGACCTTCCATTGGGGGAAAAGCCCATACCAGAATTATTACATCAGTTTCTGTTATAACAATATGTATCTTTCCTTTATGGTTTAGTGAAACCCCATCCATCCGCCAAATATAAGAAAAATTCTCGGGGAGTGTTTGTTTTATCTTGAGTCCTTCATCTCCTTCGACACGAATTGTCCTATAAAGTAGATAAGGATGCTTTAGTTCTGATTCTTCGGCTGGCGCCAGATCAACATGACGTAGTTTTACCTGAGCAATCCGGTCTTTAGGGATCGTTATCGACCATGAATACCCATCTTCTGGCCGGTCCCAAAAAAGTGTGATGTCTTGTCCGGAATAATTATGGAAAACAATATCTCTGCTGATTGGACTGCACGACATCCATGTTGCCGAGAATAGGACCGCGAGTGACGACAAAATCAGTAGACGCAAATTGAAATTCAGCAAAACTTGAACTCCTTTGTGATTTCTTAACATCTCAAGACTCCTTTTGAGTTTTGTCATTGTCGTTTCCAGAACAATCAATAGATTCATGCCTTATCGGACTGAACCATAAATCATAAGCGGCTCCCATTGCTGCCGACTATTCCAGCCTGCTCTTCTCAAGTTTCTTTCAAATGCTCGCCGTTCTGCGTAATCGTCAGCTGCTCTTTCCATCGAATTGTTCACGGAGGACCCACCCGAGAGCAACCACTTTGCCCCATAAAGCGGACCTAATTTTTCTGATTGCCGAGTGTGTCCTCGCTCATGCCAACCCAAACGCACCCTCCCCATCTCGTCATATCTCCAATTCATTGAACTGGGCCCATACCCACTTTGGTAATTGATCGTGTTGCCAATTGAAATTCCGGGATGTGTCATAAATGGATTATTATGGAACTCTATCGCGTTATTGCCAATAGTCACTCTTGGCATTGGCCCCTGCCCCACGATGTGCATCCCCGTGCCTGCGGCTGTTCCAGCCACGCCAAATCCTACGCCAACGATGGTATTCGGAGCAGCCCAAGTCTTGCCTGCTACTTCTTCAACACCCTTCCCAAGCAGTTTGAGTCCGCCGTTCAAATGCCCCAAGATTCCCTTGCCTTTTTCCTTCTCATCCCCCTCCGGCCTCCCTTCCGCATCCAACCCCCACGGATCCCTGAACCCGATTGGATTCCCATTCGCGTACATGTACTGCGTCGCGCCGCCCAAGTACCCAATTGGATCGCGGGTCAGGAACCGCCCGGCTTCCGGCGAGTACCACCGCGCGCGGTTGTGGTACGCCTCGGCCACCGGCGACCACGGGC
>CAYTRP010000057.1:0-12671 GCA_964440195.1 uncultured Candidatus Sumerlaeota bacterium | reverse complement strand
CTCGGAGACGGCGCTCGCCGGTCCCGGGGGCCCGGTCCGGGAAATTCGGAAACTGGACGCTAAAGTCCGGCGCCAGCAGGACAACGGCCGCCGCCGAAGCATAGGCAACCAGGAGCCAGGATGACCCAATCCCCCAAATCAAGGCATCGTGGAATCCCAGCAGGAAGGCACCGCCCACCAAGGCGAATCCCGCGACTCGATGTGTCTCTCGTCCGGTCATCCAAACAAGCGCACAGCCCACCATCAGGGTGGGGTGCGGCAAGACGGCTGTGGGCGAGGCGAGAATCGCCCCAAGGATGCTGTCATTGAAGAAGGGATGAAAGACGGCAACCGCCAATGCCATCCAAAAAACAGGGGCCGCCCAGCGATGTTCCGACCCGGTTTGCCACTTGATCCCGGGCGCGAAGAGGCACAGCGCGATCATCGCGCCGACGATAAGCGCGAGGATGGCGACGGGCTCGCCCACCGGGCCACGAAGGAGACGTGGCCCAAAGGGCATCCCGACCATGATCAGCCCGGCAAAGAGGATGAAGGCACTCATGAGCAAATGAGCGGCGAGGATGGCGGTCAGGAGCTTGTGCCCGGGCCGCTCATTTCCCCATGCCACGACAATCAGGACGCTGAGGAGCGCGACCTTGCCGGTCAGGGCGGCGGGCCAGTACATGTAGACCGCGTAGGAGTAAAACTGCACCAGATCGTTCACGAATACCGCTCCCTTCACGGTGCTGGCATCTTTCTAGACACGCCCCCGGGCGGAGTCACACCCTTTTTGCGGGTCCGGGGGGGCGACGGTCGGGCTTGTCCCCACGCCCCGGCATCCCTTTCAAACGGCCCCCAAATCCGCCAAAGCCAGGACCGCCTCCATGATCGACCGCTATTCGCTCCCCCCCATGAAGGACCTGTGGACAGAGGAGGCCAAGTTCCAGAGCTGGCTCGACGTCGAGCTGGCTGCCTGCGACGTCTGGGCCTCGGCGGGCAAGATCCCCGCCGAAGACCTGCGGACCATCCGCGAAAAGGCCACCATCGACGTCGCCCGCATCGAGGAGATCGAACAACTGGTCCGCCACGATGTCATCGCCTTCACCACCCAATTGGCCGAGCGCATCGGCCCCTCGTCGCGCTATGTCCACCTTGGGCTGACAAGCAGCGACGTGGTGGACACCGCCCTTGCGCTGCGGTTGGTGCGCGCGGCGGACCTGATTGCCGGCTGCCTCGCGGAGACCCATGGCGTGCTGACGGCGCTCGCGAGCAGGCACGCGCGGACGCTCATGGTGGGGCGCACGCATGGAATGCACGCGGAGCCGACGACCTTTGGGCTCAAGGCCCTCGTGTGGCGCGAGGAATTCGGCCGCCATCGCGAGCGCCTCGCCGTCGCGCGGCGCGAGGTGGCCGTCGGCAAGATCAGCGGGGCCGTCGGGACCGCCGCGCATACGGGTCTCGGAATGGAGGAAAAGGTGTGCGAGGCGTTGGGCCTCTCCCCCGCTCCCGTCTCCACCCAGATCCTGCAGCGCGACCGCCATGCCGCATTCGTCTCCACACTCGCATTGATCGGCGCGAGCATCGAGAAAATCGCGACGGAGATCCGCACGCTTCAGCGCCCGGAGATTCGCGAACTGGAAGAGCCCTTCGGTTCGGGACAAAAGGGGAGTTCGGCCATGCCCCACAAGCGCAATCCCGTGCAATGCGAGCAACTCACCGGGCTCGCGCGCGTCCTGCGTGGCCATGCCCTGACGGCGATGGAAAACGTCGCCCTCTGGTCGGAGCGGGACATCTCGCACAGCAGCGCCGAGCGCGTCGTCCTGCCCGACGCCTGCATTCTCGTGCATTACATGCTTTCAAGGCTGAACAAGATCCTCGGCGGATTGACGGTGAATGCGGAGCGCATGCGCGCCAACCTCGACGTGACGCGCGGGCTCATCTACTCGCAGAAGATCCTGCTTCGCCTGGTGGATGAAGGCCTGTCGCGCGAGGAGGCGTACGCCGCCGTGCAGGCCGCCGCCATGCGCACTTGGCACGGGCAGGATCACTTTGTCGATGAACTGCTTGAAGAGGGGGCCGTGTCTGGCCGCTTCAGCCGCGAGAAACTGCTGGGATGGTTTGACCCGCAGTCCTACCTCGGCGAGGTCGATTCGATTTTCGCGCGTTGCGGGCTCCCGCTCCGATGCGGGACATGAGGAAGCAGGCCGCCCCGGCGCGAGTGGCGTCGGGGCGGCCTTTCCCTTCATTCGATCACGGGCAACGCCGGCTTGGACCGCCGCGCGCGCCTAGCGCGGGAAGACATCATCGACATTCAGCGTGATGACCTTGCCGAAGTTGGCCAGGGCCTCCATGTCAATCCGGTCCGAGTCACCCACGATGGAGATCAGGCGCGGGGTGCCCTTGACGGTCTCGCGGTGAAATGCCATCATCAGGCCGAGTTCCGCATCCGGCAACGCGGCGAATGTCTCGGCGCGCGGGTCGCCTTCGAGACCGAGGCGCTCCCACGAGCGCACGGCGCCGATCCTGCCGCGGAATCCGATCGGCGTGGTGCGGTACGTGTTCTCGAGGGCGTTGAGCGACAGGTTGAAGCGCTGCTCGTCGGTGGGCGGATTGTCCATCAGGTCGAGCATTGCCCCCAGGGCCTCGACGGACTTGTCCACCTGAGTGCCAAGGGCACCAATCATGAGGTCTTCTTCGCCCGTGCGCGACCCGGTCGCATAGGTTGCCCCGGCCGCGTAGGCCAGAGCGCGCGCTTCGCGGATTTCCTGAAAGACGACGGCCGACATGCCGCCCCCGAAGTAGTCGTTGAACAACTCCACGGCAAGGCGGCGATCCGGGTCCACAACGGGTCCGGCTGCCTCGATCCGGATCTGGGATTGGGCGGTCTTCTGGTCGATGAACAGGATTTCCGTCTCGTCCACCTTGCGTGTCGCGCGGAAGCGATAGGGAGGGGCGGGCTTGAGGCCATCCGCCGCGGCGGGGAGCGAGCGCTCCAGTGCCTCCTTCACCTCGCCGATCCCGAGGGGCCCCACGTACGTGATGGCGTGTTCCGTCCTCGGGATGTCCCGGACGAGACCAAGCAGGTCGGCAACCGTCGTGGCTTGCAGTTCCTCCGCCGTCATGGCTTCGCGGTAGGGCGATTCCTCGCCCCATCGATTGAAGCGAACGAGGGCCGCATGAACGGATTGGGGGTTCTTCCTTTCCGTCTCACGTTCGTTGAGCATGACGGAAACGAGTTCCGCCAGCGCCTCGTCGGAAACGCCGGGCTGCGACAGGACCTCACGCAGCAAGGTCAGGGATTCCTTGAAGTTCTTGTCGAGTCCGGCGATCGTCACGAGCGTCTGGTTGCCCGACGAGCCGATGGAGAAGTCCGTCCCCAGCCGATACCATTCCTTCTTGAGTTCATCGGGCGCGAGGCGCGCGGTGCCCGCCTTGTCCATCAGGCGCGTGGCCAGCGCGAGGCGATTGTCGTGGTCGTTCCCCTTCTCCACAACCACCTGGAACTGGAAGAGGTTGTTCACGGGGTTTTGCGAGTAGTACAGCTTGCGACCCCTCGAAAGCTCCACGACCTGCACATCCACGCCACGCTCAAGGAAGCGCGGCTCGATGGGCCCGGTGGGCATGGCCAACAATTCCTGGCCAAAGGCGGAGCGGCGCCCCGCATCGATATCGAGAGGATCGATGCGGGGCTTCTCGATGCCGGCGATATTGGCGGGACCATCCACGCGGTAACCCACCACATGACCACCCGAGAAGTAGGCATTGGCGACGCGCATCACATCCTCGCGCGTCACGGCGGCCAGGCGGTCGAGGTCGTGGCGCGCGTCGAGCCAACTGCGATTCCCGATGAAGGCATCGCGCATGGCGGCGACACGCCCGGTGTTCGACTCGAAGCTCTGCTCCTGGGTCTTGCGGAAATCGTTGACGATGGCCTCCAGCAGCCAATCCTCGAACTCGCCGTCCTTGATCTTCTGAAGCTGTGCCTTGAGGAGTTCCTCGACTTCGGCCAGCGTCTGCCCTTCGCGCGGAACGCCGAACAGGAACTGGGAACCGTAGTCGTTGCCGCGCAGCGGGAAAGAGCCCGCCTCGCGCACCAACTGGGCCTGGTTGAGGTTGAGGTCGATCAGGCCGGCCTGCCGGTTGTTCAGGATCATGTCGAGGACCTGAAGGGCCCACGTGTCCTCGTGCCCGTAGGGAGCCGTGCGGAAAGCCATCAGCACATACTCCTCGCCCGGATAGTTCACCGTCACGCGGCGGACGGAATCGAGCGGCGGCTCGTCGAGGGCGGGACCGGGGGGCAGCGGCTTGGCTTCGAGGCCCGAGAAGTGTCTGGCGATCAGGCGGATTGTTTCCTCGGGATCAACGTCGCCGCTGATCAGGATCGCCATGTTGTTGGGCACATACCACGCGTTGAAGTAGTCGTGGATGCGCTGGATCGAGGGCTTCTTCAGGTGTTCCGGCGCGCCCAGCACCGTCTGGCGATAGGGATGGGTCTGGTAGAGAGCCTCGGTCACCGCCTCGTAGATGATGTCGTTCTTGTCGTCGAGCGAGCGGTTCTTTTCCTCGTACACGGTCTCGAGTTCCGTGTGGAAGATGCGGAAGACGGGATTGGTCCAGCGGTCCGCCTCGGCAACGGCCCACTGCTCCAGCCGGTTGCTGGGCAGGTCGATCTTGTACACCGTTTCCTCGCGGAAGGTGTGCGCGTTGAGGCCACGCCCGCCCATGCCGCTGTAGACAGAGTCGAATTCGTTGGGGACGGCGAATTGGGCGGCCTGGTTGGAAACGAGGTTGATGCGATCGTAGATCTCCGCGCGCCGCGCGGGATCCTCCTCGGCGAAGTGTTGCTCATAGAGGGCGGCGATCTCGTCGAGCAGTGGCTTCTCGGCCTCGTAGTCAAGGGTGCCGAGCCGCTGCGTGCCCTTGAACAAGAGATGTTCGAGGTAATGCGCCAGACCCGTGGTGTCCGCCGGGTCGTTCTTGCTGCCCACGCGAACGGCGAACTCCGAGTAGAAGCGCGGCTCCTCGGTGTTGGGGCTGATGTAGACCCTGAGTCCGTTGGGAAGCTCATAGACGAAGACATCCGCCGGGTCGTCGGTGGAGGGGATGGAGACGACCTTGTAGGGGACCGCTTGTTTGGCGGTGCATGCGGCCAGCAACAGCATCAACGCCCACAATGCTACCATGCGACAGGAGGCGAGGGAACGATCAAGCATGGGAAGTTCTTCCTTTTGGCGGTCGGTCGCGCCCGATGGGCACGCCAAATCAAAGGGGAGTGGAGTAAGGGGAGGGGCGGAAGGAAAGAGGAATTGTTGTGTTCGGCAACTAATTCAGCAGGCCATCGACTCGACCGGTTGCGGATGCCGGCAAGCCGTCCCTCAATTGGAAGCCGCCACGGACCTCGACAAGGACGGGCGGCAGCGGGCGGAGCGGAAAGCCCGAGTCGGCGGCGCGCTCCACGGCGCGACCGGCCAGCAAGAGCCGCACGAGGTCTGCCCGGCGGCTCTCCGAGGTGCGCGCGCGCAGGATATGCTTGAGGACGTGGCGAGTCGCCTCCTCGGCGCGGGGTCGAGCCACCGGTGCCGCCAGCAGATCAAGCTGAACACCCATTCGCTCCCCCCGCTCCATCGCCCGCTCGTAGGTCAGCGCGGCGCTGCCGACGGCCGAAACCAAGTCGTCGAACCGCCGCAGCAAGACGGCGGTGCCGTTCTCGTCGAGATCCACCTCGTACGAGCGCTGCACGAATGAAAACAGGTCGTCCTCGTCATCCGCACCGATGGTCGGGCCGGCAACGACGGAGGATCTCCAGGAAAGAAGCCGCAGCGCCTCGTCGGCGAAGGCCTCTCCGAACGTGACCGAGTCCATCTTCGCGGAAGAAAGCAGCGCGTAGCTCTCGAGGCAGTCCGTCAGCAAGCCCGCCCGGTGCGATTCATCGAGCAGCGTCAGTTGCGTCTTGGGCGCCGCGCCCTGCAGCAGGTTGTAAGTGTCCCCAAGCAGGCGGAAGAGTTCCTCGAGTTCTTTCCGCGAGCCCGGGAATCCGTCGGCCGTGCCAGAGGGATGAAGCGACGGGAAGCGCTTGAGCGCGAGGCGCGACAGATGCAGCCAATCGAAGAACCGCGCCATCACGGGCGGCGACGTTTCCAGCCGGCTGCCGATGCGCGCGCTCCAGAAATGCGTCCAGTCCGCCAACTCGCGCGCGCGCTGGTGCAAGGACTTGCGGGGGAAGCTCGACAGCGCCCCGCGGGCGACCGCTTGCAGGTCGAGGAGGGGGAGCAGGCGGCTGTCCCATTCCTCGCGGGTCTCCACCGCCAACAGCAGGTCGTCGTCCACCTGGTCGATGAGATGCGCGCGAAGCCCCGAGAGAAGCAGCAGATAACGGCCATGCATCGCATGCGCGCGCAGGATCTTGCGAACGCGTCGGTGGGTCTCGGTGAAATCCTCGAAGCGCCGGAACGCGCCGGCCGTCGAGGGCAACTCCTCTCCCATGCCGATCGCCAGGAGCGTGGCCCCGTCGGGCAGCGACAGCGCGAACCACCCGATCTCGCCCGAGGCGGTCTTGAGCGTGCGCGCCTGCGCGCGCGGCGCCACCTGCCATCCGAGATGGGCCAGAAAGGAGAACAGTCGGCGGAGAGGCTCGTGGGGGGAGTCGGAAGTCACGGGTGGGGGCTTTTGGAAGAGCCGTGCGAATGGGATGCACGTGAGTACCACGATGGGAAGCGGTGTCAAACCCTAGCCCAACGGAACCGGGGGAAACCGCGCGAAGCCCATGAAATCCTCAATGATGATCGTGGTCGCAATGCTCGTCGCACACGTGCTCTTCCCACGGTGGCAGCTCGTCCTCGAAATCGCGCCATCCCCCGGGGCCGAGTTTCATCTCGGCGTCATTGAGGAGCGCGGCCGTGAGCCCGGCGCGGATCGAGGCCTCCTTCATGTCCTGGCCGATGAAGACGAGTTCCTGGCGCCGGTCGCCCCACGGCTCTTGCCATGCCGCCTCCACCTCCTTCGCCAATTCGGGATCATCCGGCCACTCCTCGCGCGGAATCGCGGCCATCCACTCCCCCGCCGGATCGAGATAAAACGAACGCCCCGCCAACTGCCAGTTTCCGGCGAAATCATGGCGCGTGGCGATCCACACAAAACCCTTGGAACGCAGCACGTCCTGAAAGTCCTCGCTGTCCGCGACAAACTCCATCAGCCGCGCCGGATGAAACGGCCGCCGTGCCCGAAAGACGAAACCGCCGATGCCGTGCTCCTCCGCCTCCGGGTGATGGTGGTGGTCGCGACGAAGTTCCAGGGCCCAACCCGGATTCTCCGCCGCGTCCTCGAAATTGAAGAGCCCGGTGTTAAAGATGGCGTCGAGGGGCACCTGACCCCGAATGGAGCGAATGAGGCGCGCCCGGGGGTTCAGGCGCCGCAATAGGGCCTGCACGCGTCCCGTCGTGGCCTCGTCAACGAGGTCGCACTTGTTCAATACGAGCACATTGGCGAACTCGACCTGGTCGATCAGCAGATCGCCGAGGGTGCGGTCGTCTCCCTCTTCGGCGGCGAGGCCCTGTTCCGCCAGTTCCTCCTCGGACAACAGGTCCTGGGCAAACGCGGACGCGTCCACCACCGTGACCATGGTGTCGATCCGCGCGAGTTCGGCCAATGAACGCCCATCTTCGTCCTCGAAGGAGAAGGTGGCGGCGATGGGCAGCGGCTCGGCGATGCCGGTGGATTCGATCAGCAGATAATCGAAGCGCCCCTCGGCTGTCAGGCGAACGACTTCCTGAAACAGATCCTCGCGCAGCGTGCAGCAGATGCACCCATTGGTCATCTCGACCAGTGCCTCGTCGGTGCGCGAAAGCGCCGCATGGCCGCCGCGCACCCCCGAGGCGTCGATGTTCACCTCGCTCATGTCATTCACGATGACGGCGACGCGCCGCCCCTCCCGATTGCGCAGCACATGATTGAGGACCGTGGTTTTCCCGGCGCCAAGGAAACCGGAGAGAACAGTGACGGGAAGACGTTGGGCGGAAGCGGGCATGGTCGATCTGGCTCTCTGGAGGGCGGTCTGGAGCGGGTAAGATTTGGTAATACCCGCACGCCGGGGAGTCTGGGGAGTGGCCCCCCCCGGTCAACGCCAATCGAGCCCATTCGCTCCACCGATGGCACCGCCCCCCGCGACATCCCGAAACCAAGCCGCAATCGCACCGCCTCCGTTTCCCGCTTGACCAGCAACGCCTTGCTGATAACCCTTCGCGTCCCGTGTCGGGGTGTGGCGCAGTTGGCTAGCGCGCATCCTTCGGGAGCATGAGGTCGCGAGTTCGAGTCTCGCCACCCCGACCATTACCATTCGAACTTTGGCGAACATCCCCCCTCGGCGGCCCCGGCGTTCGGTGGTTCGTGTTGCACGCTCCCGCCCGGGGAAACACGATCGGTTTATTCCTTGAGGTGGGGAGCCAACCCGTGCGCGTGATCGTGACAAGTCCACGGCTTGAGCAACTGACGTTGGCGATCGCGCTGCTCATGATGCTGGGCGGGGTGTTCGCCGCGGAGCATGCGGTCATCCCACCGCCAAAGTCGATGCAGCTCGGCGGCGAGAAGCTCAATATCGCGATTGCCGACCTGGATCCGGGTGATGACGTCCGCTCCAACGAGGTTGTCTGGCTCGCGGAGGTGCTGAACGCCAAGGGGATCAGGCTGGGTCCGGAGGGGACTCGCGTTTCCGCCAGGATCGGCAAGGTGGAGACAACCGCGAGCCATTCGAGGTATGCGGAGGAGATACGGAGGCAAGCTTACGGCATCACGATCAACGATGGGGGAATCGAGTTGGTGGGCGGGAGCGACGCCGGCCTCCACCACGCCATTCGCACTCTGGAGCAGATCCTCGACAATGGCACCGCGCCGCATGTGCGCATCGTGGATTGGCCGGACCTGCCGGTGCGCATGATCATGGTCGATCCCGCGCGCCAAAACGAGAACTTCGACTATTACAGGCGCATGATCGCGTTTGCCTCGCGACTCAAGTTCAACACCGTGCTGCTGCATCTGACGGACGACCAGACTTCCGCGCTCTTTCATGAGGATTATCCGGAACTCATGCACCGGCACGCGTGGCGCCCGGAGGAGGTGCGGCAACTGGTGCAATTCGCCGCCTCGCATCATATCGAACTGATACCCGAGATCGAGTCGTTGGGGCACTCGCGCATGTTCGAGCGCCTGCCCGGCTTCCAGGACTACCTCCACCAGACAAAGAGTCAGACTCCCGATCAGTCATGGATGGGAACGGACATCCCGGGGTACACGAACGTGCTTTGCCCCTCGAGCCCCGCCGCCGTTGGCTACCTTGGGAAGTTGTATGTCCGTGCGGCGGAACTCTTCCCCCATCCGCTGCTCCACATCGGCTTTGACGAGGTGGACATGACGGCGTGCGACCGGTGCCTCGCGGCTTATGGCGAGCAGACGCACGACGAGTGGCTGGCCACCGCGCTCCGGCAGGCGATCGATCTCGCCGCGAGTCACGGACGCAAGGCGGCGATCTGGGGCGACATGCTGTTGAGCCATCGCGAGGTAATCCCGGCCATCTCGCCCAAGGAAGCCGTGATCTTCGATTGGTACTATCGGCCCGACGTCACGGACGAGTCCGTCCGATTCTTCAAGGAGCTGGGATTCGAGGTCGTCGCGAGTCCCGCCCTCGTCGCCGCGCCGCACTTCGCGATTCCCGACCGGCAGAACTACGACAACATCGAACGCTTCACCCGCATCGCGCGCGAACAGGACTTGATGGGCGTCAACACGACCATCTGGGTTCCGGTGCGCTACATGTCGGATGTCTTGTGGCCGGGGATCGCGTTTGCCGGCGCGCATGCATGGTCCGGAAGCACCCTGGATGAAGCGGCGTTCATGGCCGACTTCGCGCAGGACTACTTTCAGACCTCCGAAGGCGCCGCATTCCATCATGCATGGAACCGCATGGCCGACGTCGTCTGGCAGCGGCCCGACTTCTATGCGGCATGCTGGGTGGATGAGGCCTCGCTGGCGAATGCCCGCAAGGCCGCGGGCGACCGCCAACAGGAGATCCGCGACAAGCTCGCCATTCTCGTGGACGTGCAGGAGGAGTTGACCCGCATCGGCGGAACCATTCGCGCGCACCACACAGAGTGGAAGGCCCTAGAAGATTCCGCCGCCATTCTCCGCTTCTCCATGGAACACCTGCTGGCGGCGCCGAACATCCCCGGGAACACCGCGCTCCTTGAGGGCCTCGCGGCCAAGTGCGGCGAATTGATCGCCGCCATTGAGGCCGATTGGGACCGGAATCGCTACGCCGATGACCCGGGAAAGGGCGGGCGCTTTCTCCAGAACCAACACCTGTTGTATCGACTCGGGCAGGTTCGGCAGTTCCATCGGCAATTGCTTGCGCAGAGCGAAGACTGATTCCTTGGGCCTTGCTCCGCAAGGAACGAGGAACGAGGAACGAACCACGAACTGTCGCCTCACCATTCGACGAGGTCAGGTGGACATTGCGCGAGCGGGCCACCTTTCGGAATGCCGCCGTCTCGCCTCAGTTGAGCGGTTGGAATCGCAAGCGGGGCGGGGGCGGTAGACGGTATCGTCCGTCTCACCACACTTGAATCTCTTTTGTCGACACGACGCGATCATTGGAATCGAGCACCACATGACGCTCTAGGCCAAAAATGTCGCAGTAATAGATCATGGCCGATAAATTGTCGACTCCATCGTACCTTCCCCTCATGTCGGTGTCGGGCTTTCTCCCCATTTCCCTCAGTACGTCTTCTCGAGAATCCCCGACTTTCACTGCTGCGAGGCGAGTCGTCAATTCTTGCTCACATCGCCGGACATCGGGGTCCACGGTAAAGAGGATTGACGCAACTCCTCCACAGATGGCTAGAACGCCCAAAGGGACTGCGATGCCCAAGATGCAGATGACCACCGAGGTGGAAGTCCATGGCACTTTTCTTGATGTCTGAGGGTTCATAACATAGGCAACGTCCAAAGAAATGCCCTGACTTTCGCTCTGATTTCATTAACAGCAGAAGTCCCCAAGCTTGGGAGTGACGGCACCCAACTAACCCGGATTTCTCACGACAGTTTTGGGGTTCAGGCAGGGTTCCTGCTGTAAGTGTTGTGTCCGCAACATTTCACAGCGCTCGGAGCCCCTGCCTGATGGCCTCGGATTGTTCACAGACCGTTCTCGGGTTTCAAGCCCTTGATTCGCGCCGCGTCGTCGCCGATTTCGATGGGGGCATGGTGACTTCCGACGCAGGCGCGCTGCTTCTGCGCGAGGCGGACCTGCTGACCCGCCTGCCCGCGCACCCCATCAACCAACTCGATGAGCTCCTACCCGACCGCTGGAAGCCCAAAGTCAACTGAACGGATGCAACGGCAAACGGGATGGGGATGGCGGGACGGGTACACGGCTCGCCACCCACCACCAACTCCGCAAAGCCGCCCCCCGACCCGTCCATCTGCGCCAGGCGATTGCGCCAGGACAGAAACTTCCAATACGCGATGTTCTCGCGCCGACAAAACTCTGCCATCGAAAGCCCGCTCTGCTCCCAGCGGAAAACCAGCTCTCGCCGCTGCGCCCACATCGCCTCACGACCGCCCATCACGCGCCCTCCTTGAATAAGTGGAAAGCGCCACCTCAACCACAGCCAGACCTCAGGTCAACATGGGGCAGGCGGGACGGGTACCAACGACAATTGCTCCAGCCGCAGCGCATCGTTCTCCTCATCCATGTGCTCGACAGTCTATCGTAGCCTACGCTCGGTTTCGGAGCAACAAAGCCGACAGATTGCGCGAAACCCTTTCAACGGTGCCGATGCGCTCGGAGCCAATGGTAGGTCTTTATTCTTTTGTATCCTCCCTGTTTGACTCTTCGTAGCGACGGGTCATAACTTCATGGTAATAGTCAGGGACGCAAGGAGCGTAAGCATACCTGTTTTCTAGCTCGAAGAACACTCTTTGATAGTGCTCGAACCAAATAAAATTGCTGCAGTCGGGGAGATTTTCGTCTAGAAATATTTTCATTTCTTCCCAACTGGAGACTTCTGGCAACTCGGAATCTGCTGATCGAACTGAAATACCGATTTGCTCAACTGACGCATAATGGACTGTAAAGATGCCATCATAACTCATATACTTACTTGGTTCAAATCTACCCGCCACTAGATCATCAATACTTAGGGCGCCTGAATCTAACTCACTCGTCATCATTTGCCCAACATAATCCGCATCGTACTTAAGCTCGTCCGATTTAGTAAACTCAGCTGTGCGCCAATTCAAATTTGATCCCTGATCATGGTCTGTAGCCATCTGCTTATTCTCCGACTTAGGGGAATTTGAGTCTCGACAAGCAGTCAATAACAATGACAACAATGCCAGAGTCATTGTCAAAAGACGTATTCGAGACGTTCCTGCAATCGGCATGTCGGAGCGATCTATCGATTGATAGCAATATTTCAACATCATTTTCCCTCCTTTGGCCCTTTGGGTCTTGGCGGCCTTGGGCCAGTAGGATGTGGCGTACCCGGGATAATAGTCAGTCCATTGTCCGGATCGATCACGCGGTGCCGGCCGTAGGGGTCGTACTCATACGCCTCGACCATCGTGTCGGCGTAGTACGCATCAATAACCGCCATGACGGAATAGTTCACGCCGGTTAGGAAATAGAAATGGTCAAGAATCTCCAC
>CAYTRP010000056.1:1229-12678 GCA_964440195.1 uncultured Candidatus Sumerlaeota bacterium | reverse complement strand
CCCGCCACCACGATCGCATCCGACGGTTCTGCCCCGCGAGCCGTCTTGAGCGCCCCGCGCACATCCGGATCGACGGTTCGCTCCACCCCCAGACGATCCGCCACCGCCAGCAGCGCCTCGGCCGCCGCGCCCCTGCTCCCGGGCACGCGGTAGCAATGCACGGATGCAAGCTCCACCGGAGGCAATTCGCTCATCAGGGCCGTCAGGAACGCCCCGTGGTCCTTGTCCCCCTGCATCCCCCACACCAGGCGAAGCCGCCGTGCCCCTCGCTCTTTGCACCATTCCCCGAGCGTGCGGGCCAGCGCCCGGGCGCTCAGGGGGCAATGCGCCCCGTCGAGGATCACTGGAGGCGTGCCGCCGAGGATCTCGAAGCGCCCCGGCCAGTGCACGGAACCGACGCCGCGCGCCACGCCGGAAGCGGCAAGAGCGAAGGGCGAAGGGTGCAGGGAAGCCATCCGCTCGCACGCGCGCAGGGCGAGGCCGAGGTTGTGAAGTTGATGCGAGCCCAACAGCGGCAGCGTGGCGGTCACGCGCCCGCCATTCCAATCAAAGGCGACACGCTGGCCACCTCCACCGGTCATCCCGAGGTTCTCGACGCGGACCGGGTCCACCACGGGCGCGCCGCGCTCGCGGGCGATGGACAGGATCACCTCGCGGCTCGTGTCGCCCCCCCCGGCGTTGGTTGCGGAATAAAGCACCAACGGCACCCCGGGCTTGATGATGCCAGCCTTCTCCGAGGCGATCTCCTCCAGCGAGTTCCCCAACATCTTCATGTGATCGAGACCGATGGACGTGATGACCGACACCACCGGCGTCACGATGTTTGTGCAATCCAAACGCCCGCCAAGGCCCACCTCCAGCACGCCAGCCTGCACGCGCGCCTCGGCGAACTCACGAAAGGCGACCGCCGTCAACACCTCGAACACCGTGCGAAAGGTGTTGGGCGGCACATGTGGATCGGTTTCCCGCAGGTCCACGAACGGTTCCGCCCGCGCCAACGCTGCATCGAATTCCTCCATTGTCCACTCGCGCGTGTCGAGGCGGTACCTCTGGCCGTAATGCGCGAGGTGGGGCGACGTGTACAACGCCGTGCGCAACCCCGCCGCGTGCAGGATCGCCTCGCACAGCGCCGCGGTGGAACCCTTCCCCTTGGTCCCCGCGACGTGGATCCACGACACGCGATCCTGCGGGTTGCCCATCGCTGCCATCCAGCGGCGAAATCCGTCGAGGTTGTACTCCACCGGAGTGTACGCGCGGGCGTCGGGTCGCCGCTCGAGATCGACAAGCCTGTCCAGCAGGTTCAAGGGACGGCCGGTTCGCGCGGCAGCACCACGCGCTTTCCATCCGCCGATTTCTGGCGGTACTGGCCCGCGAGCTGCCCGCACGCGCCGCTGACATCGAGAGCTTTGGACCAGCGCACGCTCACCGTCAGATGCGCGTTGCGCAGCGTCGCGCAAAACGCGTCGATGGTCCCGTCGTCGGGGCGCTCATAGGGCAGCGACGGATCAGGGTTGTAGGGAATGACGTTCATCTTGCACGGAATGCCGTGCACCGCGCGGATCACCTGTCGTGCGTGGCGCTCGCCGTCGTTGATCCCCTTCATCAACACGTACTCGAACGTGATGCGCCGAGTGCCGAGTTCCATGTTGCGGCACATCTCAAGGAGGTCCTCGAGCGGGTACTTGCGCGTGATCGGCATGATCTCCTCGCGCAGTTCCTTCGTCGGCGCGTTGAGGCTGATCGCCAGCGCCGCGTTCGTCCCCGAGTCGATCAATTCCCGAAGGCCCGGCAGGATCCCGCTCGTCGAGACCGTCACTCGCCGGGGCGAAAAGTCCATCCCCTCCGAGTCGAGGAACAGGCGGATCGCCGGGATCACGCTCGCCGTGTTCAGCAGCGGCTCGCCCATCCCCATGAACACGATGTTTCGCAGCAGCCTGCCATCATTGAGCCGCGCGAGATAGTGCCGCGCGTAAAGTGCCTGGTCCACGATCTCCGCCGTGGTCATGTGCCGGAAGAAGCCGTTCTTGCCCGTCACGCAAAACTTGCAGTCCACCGCGCAACCGACCTGGCTGCTGATGCACAACGTCATGCGGTCGGGTTGCTCGCCCACGCCGGGCATCAGCACCGACTCGATCTTCAATCCATCCTCGAACTCGAAGAGGAACTTGGTGCTGCCATCGGCGGAGGTCTTCTCCGCCAGGATGTTGGCGATGCCACCGAACCGCGCATGGCCGGACAACCAGGCGCGCATGTCCTTGGGCAACGTCGTCATCTCGTCGAATGTGCGGGCGTTGTGCCGGTAGATCCAATGGTACAATTGCTTGGCCCTGTACGCCGGGAATCCTCCCGAGGCCAGCAGCGCGGAAAGCTCCTCGACGGTCATGCCGCGAAGGATGGGACGTGAATCGGAAGCGGGTTTGTCGGTGGTCTCTGTCATGGCGGGAGGGTTATCGTTTCGACCTGTGCATCATGCAAGCCCGGATGAGATTCGCCCTCCAACAATCGACCTCATTCGCCGCCAGTACGATTAAGAGGATGATTGTAATGTCTTTAAATACCAGTCATCGTCTCAATAGGGCCTGTGAAATTGGGGAGAACCACCGCAAGTCCACTCCGCTCAACCAATTGCGGCCAAATCTTCTGGGGAGGAAGCCCCGAACAACCCGGGAGGCTCTCTGTGAATGGATCGTTAAGTATTTCACATGATCCGGAAACCGAGGACGCGCCCCTGTGAATGCCTGTGGACGAATCCGAACGGCGTTGGAAACGGCTTCCACCCTTGAATTCTTTTGACTTGAAAGAGACTGAATTAGGAAGTCCCCCAGAATGCCCGGAAAAGTTACTCACAGGAGTTGTCCACAGCGACCCGGGAGGTCCAAGAACGAGTGAGAATCCAGCAAGATCAATAAAACCAGATCTTTGTAATCCATTTTTCCCGCTCTTGTACCCTTCTCCGGTCAAAGTTATCCACAGGGTGGGTTTTTCGGGCGAACTACCGCCCGCCTCGCTTTCGACCCGGCTTGTTGGATCGAAACACGCGGCGGCGTACCTCGGCCAGCTCCGCTTCCCGCCGTTGGACGTTCGCCACTTCCTTGTGCAGCGACTCATAGCTTCTTAACCGTTCCGGGTCGAGTTCCTCGTCGGCGATGGCCTTGAGGATCGCGCACCCCGGTTCGTTGCGGTGAGTGCAGTTCGAAAAGCGGCAGGACTTCACCAATTCTTCGATATCGGCAAAGGCCACTTCGAGTCCCTCCGCGCTCGTTGTCCAAAGCTGGATCTCCCGAATCCCGGGCGAATCGATGATCGCGCCATGTCCCGGGATCACGAACATCTCGCGGGTGGTGGTCGTGTGCTTCCCCTTGCCGTCCCCCTTGCGCACGTCCCCGGTGGCCTGACGCTCCTCGCGCAGGATCGCGTTGATCAGCGTCGACTTTCCCGCGCCCGACGACCCGACGAAGATCACCGTCTCCCCCGGTGCGAGCAGCGAGCGCACCTCCTCGATTCCCTCCGCTTCGAGGGCCGACACGACATGCACCTCGGCCCGGGGGGCCGACTCGCGCACCTCGAACTCCAGAGCCTCGCGCAGCTCGTCGTCTTCCAGCAGATCCGCCTTGTTCAACACGATCACCGGGCGTGCGCCACTCTCGCGAATGATCACGAGATAGCGTTCCAGCCGGCGGATGTTGTAATCCCCCGTCATTCCCATCACCACGACGATGGTCGTCACATTCGCGGCGATGACCTGTGGCACGGTGCGAGTGCCCTTGGACTTGCGAATGAGGCGCGTGCGGCGCTCGAGCACCTTGTGGATGTGCCACAGTGGCTCGTCGGGCCGCGGCCCGATCACGACCCAATCGCCGACCGTCGGCATCTCCGCCCACGTCTCCGCGTCGCGGCGCAGGACACCCTTGATGCGTGCGGGCATCTCGCCCCGGGGCGTGAGCACCGCGTACTGTCCCGGATGGCGCACGACAATGCGCCCCGGCAGGAGCGCGAGCGACTCGCCCTCACCCAATTCCTCGCACGCCGCGCGGTACTGCGCCGCGCGGGCGTCGTCCCACCCGAGATTGATCCAGTCGGCGCTGGCGGCCCATTGCGGCATCGGAGGCGTCACGATTCCCACGCATCCAACGTCAGGAGCGCTTTCTCGGTTTGGGCCGCCTTCGCAAGTTGCTGGTCGAGCGTCGCGTCCTCGAAAACCCAACTGATACGGTTTTCAGTTGAAGCGTGTCCGTTTGGAGATGCCGGACGGAAGATTACCGGCAAGCCCAGCCCGTCAGGGCGGAATTTGAATGGCCCCCCGCAAGCGCGGTAGCGCGCGGCGGGGGGTTGACGGCTTGACACAAACCCAAGCCCCCCTTGCGGGGGCGGCATGACAAGGCCGCGTCGTGGATGAAACGCCGTCATGTCGCCCCGTTCGGGGCTTGGGCCGCTTGCGCTTCGCAACCCCGGGTTCCGCTCCGCTGCACCCGGGGCCATTCGGATGCCGCCCTGACGGGCTGGGTCGCGGAAACGCCAACAGTCACCGGCAAGGATCGCGCGAGGGATAGGCAACCAGCGCGACAAACGCCACAAGATAACTGAAAACCGTATGAGAGCCATGGAACTGTCGGGTACGAATGCGCTCAAGGCCGCCCCTCGTCGCGCATCTCGCGGATTGAAAGGCCGTTCAATCTCACGCCTTTCCGGTTCTCGCGTATGCGCTCGACCAAGGCTTGTGTTTCCGGCCTGCCCTGTCTGGGATGTTCCACCTTCGCGACGGGTTCTCCATCCTGAACGATGAGAATTTCCGGCCGTGGCGACGCCTGCTCCAACAGCGATTCCGCGAAGGCGCCCAGTTCGTTTGGCGTGATGGTTTTCATCGAAGACCTCCCGACCTTCTTGTGCCTGCCTATCGGTGGATTACTCGTCTGTCAATGCCACAACCTGCGCGGCGATGGCCTTGAGGGAAGTCGGTAAGGAATCGTTCATGTCGCCCCGCAAGGGGGCTCGGCTCTCTTGTGCAACACAACCCGGTTCCGGCTTCGCCTTCACCGGGGGCCATTCAAATTTCGCCCTCCGGGCTGACGTTTGGGATCGTCAGCAGCCATTGGCGAGGGCGGTCACGATTACGGCACGGCGAGCGCCTCTTCCGGCGCGGGCTCCCCGGTCTCGGTCGCGCGCTGGCTCGGGAGACCCGGCCGGGGCGCGTCGCTTGGCAGTGTCGCGATCGTGTGATCGTCGGCGACATGCACCTCCTTGTTGTCGTCGATGTAAACCAGGCGCGTTCTGATGCTCTTGGGGCCGACATCCACCAGCACGCAGCCGATCGTCCTCACCGAGGTCTCGCTTGAATGCGTCTGGCTTGAATACGTGAACGCCAGCTTGTCGGCGTTCTCCGTGAGCGGACCCGCCTTCACGCCCCGCTCGCCATCGGACGATGGCGCCACCATGTACACCGTCCCCAGCCCATCCGCGACCACCTGGTCGTCCCGCAGCGTGTGCGTGCGCTGATACACGTGATTGTTGCCCGCCAATGCCAGCGTCACGTTGTGCTCGTCGCAGAACTCCTTCCAGCGGTCATACCAGTTCGACCGCCCGTTGCGCCCGTCGAACCATTGGTAATGCTCGGCGATGAAGATGCGCTTGTAGTTGCCCCTCTGCTCCTCGATGACGCCCGCCGCCCAGGCCTGCGCCTCGGCGACCGCCTCGGGACTGGTCCTCATGACTTCGTTGTTGAGCGTGATGAACAGCACGTCGCCGTAGATGAACCAATAGCAGACGCCTTTCTGGCCCGCGTAGCCGTTTGTCGGATTGTTGTGCGCCACGGCGAAGAACTCGCTGTTGCCGCCGTCGCGCCGCTTCATCCAGTCATGATTGCCAATCACGTCGGCGAACATATAATTCGCGGCGAACGGCTGCTCGAACAAGTTTTTCCAGAACGAATAACTCCCGCCCCACGCCACGACGTCGCCGGTGGAGAACACAAAGTCCACGCCCGGCTCGATCTTGAGCGCCGCCTCGATCACGCTGTTGAAGTTCCTCGCGCGGCTGGGGATCGGTGTGTAGACGTGCACGTCGCTGATCCAAAGGAAGCTGAACTCGTCCGCCCCCGCGGTCTTGAAATACCGCACCTTGTTTCCGCCCGCCTCCTCGCCGCCTTCGATCCTGTACATGTACTCCGTATCCGGCTTCAGCCCGGTCAGCGTCACGCCGTAATCCAGGAACTTCGCGTCTTCCTTCCAGTCGGTGCCGTCCGGCATCTTCGAATCAATGCCGTCGAACACATCGGATCGTTTCCATTCTCCCGCGACCCTCGTCGCGCGCGCCCAGTCGGAGTCCGTCCTTTCCGTATAGACGAGCTGGCAATCCACCTCGTCCAGATCCGCATGCCAGCCGATATTCATCTGTGTCGAGCAATCCTCCGCCGGGTTGGCCGTGACCGCCCGGACCTCCGCCCCCGCAGGCACATAGGCCAGGCACGCCCATGCGAGAATCAGCAGTGACAGGCCAAGGACCCTGGCGTCAAATCGCGCTCCCTTCCCCGCATCCTGTTCGCGACAACGGTTGATCGCACTCGCTGTTGGGTTCGTCATGTTTGCCATTTTCCTCGTGATGATGAGCCGCCTGTCAATGTCTCAGCCTGCGTAATGCCTATTCTCCCGCCAACCGTTTCTTCTCGCCGTGTTCCACCGCCAGCCATATCAGCAACAGCATCGCCAGCATCGCGGGATACTGGTTCCAGTTGGGAAGGGAGTAGTCATGCAGATAGAAGAGCACGATCATGAAGGCGCAGAAGAGCATGATCAGCAACGTGTATCCCAGCTTGAGAAGACACAGGCGCCTGCCCGCGTCGAACGTTCCCCACAGCAGCAACACGGCGGCGGTCAACTCCACAAGGCCGATGATGAACTGGGACAAGCCGGCCAGCAAGCGCGTCGCGCTCGTGTCCTCTCCCGTGAAATGTGCCATCAGCGGGAGGAATTGCTCGTTGTAGCGGTCCTTGACAAAGTCTCCCGGAATCCATGTGCCCCCCGCGGCGACGAGGAAGAACAAGCCGAGGAAGAATGTCAGAACAAGGGCGGGGGGAGGAAGGCGGCGTGGAGGCATGAAGTCGACTCTTGGATGGAATGAGTTAGGGGCCGACTCACGCCTTGGGGGCCAGCAGCACCTTTTCCGATTGGGCCGCAGCCGCCAGGCGCTGGTCAAGCGTGGCGAGCGGAATGCCCAGACGAATGGCCAGTTCAAGGTAGGTAGCGTCGTAAACAGCCAATCGATGCCTCTGTGCCAGACGGACTATCTCAAACATTACCGCTTCCGTTTCGGGCTGGGCGATCTCAATCGCAAGGTTCATCACGCTCTTCAAGCACATCTGGAATTGATCGTGCGTCAAACAATCGTTCCGAAAAGGAATTCACCTCATCCTCGAAGTACCAACTCAAGGCCATCGAGCTGTCGAGGACGTATTCCATTACGGGCGACCCTCGTCGCGCATCTCGCGTATGGTCAGGCCATCCAGCCGATTGCCCTTCCGCAACTCTTTAACCTCTTCGACCCAGGCACGCTTTCTTTCCGCTGAAGTTTCCCGACGTTCGAGCTTCGCAACAGGCTCACCATCCCGCACGATGAGAATTTCCGACTGATCGGATGCGTCGTCCAGTAAAGACTCGACGAATGGACCGATCTCGTTGGGTGTCAGCGTCTTCATCGCCGTTTCCTCCCGGACATCTGATCGTGCCTAACAGAGAGCCCCCTCCCCGTCAATCCGCGGCTTCCTCCGCCGTGGCGGGGACTTCGCGAAAGCCAAACGTCTCGTACAGGCGGATCGCCAGCGGCCGCACGCTGTTGGTCGTGAGGTACGCGCGCGTGTGGCCGAGTTCGCGTATCTTTTGCAGCGCCGCGCCCACGAGGGGCCGCGCGAGCCCACGCCCCTGGTACGCCGGGATGATCGCCACCCAATGCAACCGCCCCCAACTCGCCCCGCGCCAGGTGTCATTGAACCACGCGCCCGCCGTCCCGATCGTCGGCCCGTCGATCACCCGAAGGAACAACATCCGCCGCGCCCACTCGCGGTCGTCGTGGCCGTATTGCCGGCGAAAGGTCTCGTCTGTAAAGTCATTGTAAAAATCGGAAAGAAGGTGGATACGCAGCCATTCCGCGTCGTCGCCCGGGCGCCAGGTGTCCAGGACGATGCCCGGGGGGAGGAGGGCCTCCGGCGACTCCGCGATTTCATCGCACAGCATCAGCATGTCACGCCCGCGTGTCAGAGCCACCTTGCCGCCTCCCCTTCCTGGGTAACCGAAAACTCACATCTCTTCGCCGTTCGAGGGTTGCCCCGCCGGGCGGGGGAATCAATCTGACTTTCGAGTTTCCACCGGAGCCTCCGTCGATGAGCCGCCTCGCATCCGCCGTCCTGCTGTCCGCCTCCGTCCTGCTTTTTTCCTCGACCGCCGCCGCCCAGGAGATCGCGCGAGGCCTTGTGTTCGAGGACCTCAACAACAATGGCCGGCATGACGCCGGCGAGCCGGGCGTCCCCAACGTTCGCGTCTCCAACCAGCGTCTCGTCGTCCTGACCAATGCCGGCGGACGCTATGAGCTGCCGCTCGACGAGATTGCCGACCAGTTCATCTTCGTCACCAAGCCAACGGGCTATGAAGTCCCGCTCGACGACAACAACCTGCCGCGCTTCTTCCACTGGCACAAGCCCGCCGGTTCTCCGCAGCTCTACTACCCCGGCACCAAGCCGACGGGACCGCTCCCCGAGACGATCGACTTCCCCCTCACGCGCAGGGACGAGCCCACCCGCTTCAAGGTCATCGCCTATGCCGACGTGCAACCGGAGACCGGGCAGGAACTCGGCTACTTCATCGAGAAGTTCCTCCCCGAGGTCATCGGCACCGACGCCGCCTTCGTCACGCAACTTGGCGACAACATGTTCGACAAGCTCAGCTTCTATCCCACCATGAACCGCGCGATGGGCCGCATCGGCGTCCCGGTCCGCAACATCGTTGGCAATCACGACCTGAACTTCGACGCGGCCGGGAACATCGACGCGGACGATCACTTCAACACGCTGTTTGGCCCCTCATACCATAGCTTCGAGGTGGGGGGCGTGCACTTCGTGGCGCTCAACACCGTGTATTGGCAGGGCAACGAGTACCGGGGCGAGATCGATCCCCGCCAACTGGAATGGCTCGCCAACGACATGCGGCATGTCCCCGAAGATGCCCTCGTCGTGCTGCTCATGCACATTCCCCTTCGTCGCGGCGGCGAGGACGTCATCCTTGGCGTGGACAAGTTGATGGAGATCCTCAACGGCCGCGAGCGCGTGCTCGCCCTCTCGGGCCACTGGCACCGCAATCTCTACGAACGGTTCGGATCCGGCGAGGGGTGGACGGGCCCCGGTGTCTTTCATCATCTGGTGACGGTCACCGTCAGCGGCGCGTGGTGGTCCGGCACGAAGGACGCCATGGGCATCCCCACCGCCGACCAATCCGACGGCACGCCGCACGGCTACACGATCATCGACTTCGACGGCAACGACTTCACCTTCCGTTACAAGTCCCCCGGCAAGCCCGACGATTACCAGATGCGCATCTTCGCGCCCTCGGAAGTCGCCAGCACCGTTCCCGGCAAGCAGCAGGTCGTCGCCAACGTCTTCTACTCGTGCGACCAGTCCACCGTCGAGATGCGCCTGAATGATGGCGAGTGGATTCCCATGACGCGCGAGCCCCGCCGCGACCCGTGGGTCGAGAAGCAATACACCGGCTACGGGCGCACAAGCAAGTCGTGGGTCGGTTCCGCCGAAAGCCCCAACATGTGGACCGCCACGCTCGACGAGAACCTGCGCGGCGGCCGCTACCACACCGTCACCGTGCGCTTCACCGACAGCTTTGGCCAGGTTTGGCAAAACTCGCGCATCTTCTCCCATCGTTGAGGCGACGCGGCACGCCTTGACCTGCTCGCGCCCCCATGCCATCACCCCGCCGTGTCTCGTCACCCAAGGACCGTGTTCATGCGCCTCTCGCAAAACCAGATCGACTACACCGCCTTCCTCGTCGTGAAGGCCTTCAAGGCAAGCCCACATGTCACGCTCCACAGCGCCGACGCCGTGGTCGCCGCCGTGCGCACGCGCCTTGTCGAAAACCTCCGGCTCGAGGAGGAACTCGACGGCGAGGCCGCGCAGACCCTCTCGCGCCATCGCCAGCAAATCCTCGGCGGCGACGCCGACTACCAGAAGATGCTCCGCGAGGCCGTCCGCATCCTCGCCCGCAAGCGCGGCGAGGTGATCTAGGGATTCGGAGCACCCATCTTGGGTAGGAATACCGGAGGGCTTGACCACCCCGTTCCCAAGGGTGTCACTCTCCCCCATCGTCGCCGTCCGGCCAGACATCCCTTCGAGGCAACCCCCATGGCAACCTTCGTCCCCGTCAAGACGATCCAGAACATCATCTACAACGTGAACTTCGACAACGTCGCGTTCATCCGCCCGGTGGACTTCGACCAGACCTCGTTTGAAATCCACTTTATCAATCCCCAGGTGCCCAAGCTCCCGGTGTCGGCCCAGGAGATGGCCGCGCTGCTGCCCAAGCTCGCGCACCGATAAGGCCCAGATGGCCTCCCCCGCGCCCCTCGGTATCTACGTCCACGTCCCATTTTGCCGTCACGCGTGCCCGTATTGCGATTTCTACAAGATCGAACTGCGCGAGCGCCCCGCCCGGGAACGCCTTGAGTTCCCCGTGCTCGTCCGCGCGGAGCACCAGCTCCTGCTTGACGCGCACGCCGAACTCGCCGCGCGCCCCCTCGACACGCTTTACTTCGGCGGCGGCACGCCCAGCACCCTCTCGCCCCCAACGGTCGCCGGGCTCCTCGCGCGATTGATCGAGGCGCACGGCGCCACGCCCACACTCGAGATCACCCTCGAGGCCAATCCGGAGAACCTGACGCCCGCGCGATGCGAAGCCTGGCGCGCGGCGGGCATCACGCGCCTTTCCATCGGCGCACAAGCGTTCCAACCACGCCACCTTGATCGCCTCGAACGCCTTCACGGACCCGGGACGATCACGCGTGCCGTGGCAAACGCCCGCGCGGCGGGGATTCGCAACCTGTCGCTCGACCTCATGTTTGCGCTGCCGGGCCAGACGCATGGCGAATGGGTCGAGTCCCTCGCCAAGGTCATCGACCTCGCGCCGGACCACATCTCCTTCTACGGCCTGACGCTTCACGAGCACACGCCCTTTCATGCGGAGGCGGAGGCGGGCACCCTTGTGCCACTCGATGACGACGTGCAGGCGGCGATGTACCTCGAAGGCGCGAGCCTGCTCGAAGACGCCGGCTTTGAGCATTACGAGATCAGCAACTTCGCGCGCCCCGGTTTCCGCAGCCGCCACAACCAGCGCTACTGGACGCAGCAGGACGTCCTCGGCCTCGGCCGCGGCGCCCACGCGCCGATGTTGCTGTGGGCGCCGGG
>CAYTRP010000056.1:0-1219 GCA_964440195.1 uncultured Candidatus Sumerlaeota bacterium | reverse complement strand
GGCGAAACCCCGATGATCTCGACGCGTGGAAGGGGGCGCTGCTCGCGCACAAGTTCCCACGCATCCCACCCGAAGTCCTCGATGAGGAATCCACCACCCAGGAAGCTCTCTTTCGCCTGATGCGACGCCGCGAAGGATTCACCCTCGACGGCGAGGCGGCGGCGGCGCGCGCGTTCGCGGCGTGGCTCGCGACTCCGGTTGGCGAACACGCACGCGCTCAAGGCTGGATTGAAACCGACGGTGCCACCGCGCGCCTGACCCGCGAAGGATGGCTGCGGTCCGACGCCCTGTTGGTGGACATGGTCAGCCGGGGAAGATGCGGACCGGCCGCGTGAAGCAGCAGGGATCCGATTCATCCTTTCCCTTGTTTCCCCGCCGCCGGCCACGCACAACCCGGCCCCGGGAGAATCCTCGCGCCATGTGGCTCATCGTCGGACTCGGCAACCCCGGCCCCAAATACAACCGCACGCCGCACAACCTCGGCTTCGACACCGTCGACCTGCTCGCCCAGCGCCATGAGTTGCGATGGACCGAGCAGGCGCGCTTCAAGGGCTACGTCGCCGCCGGGTCCACCATGGGGATCAAGATCTTCCTCATGAAGCCCATCACCTTCATGAACCTCTCCGGAGAGGCCGTGCAGCCGTTCGCCGCGTTCTACAAGATCCCGCCCGAGAAGATCCTCGTCATTTGCGACGACGTGAACCTGCCGTTTGGCAAGATCCGCCTGCGCGAGCGCGGGACCCATGGGGGACACAACGGCTTGCGCTCCATCGGCGAGCGCCTGGCGACCGACGACTACCCTCGGCTGCGCATTGGTTGCGCGCCCCTCTTTCCCGCCAAGGACCTCGCGGGCTACGTCCTCTCTCCCATGGTTGCGGACGCGTGGGAGACATCGCGCCTCGCGGTCGAGGTCGCCTCCGACTGCCTGGAATCCGTGCTGTCCGAGGGTCCCGCAAAGGCCATGTCACTCTACAATTCGTGGAGCCCGACGCAGGAAGAAGCCTGAGCGGCTGTGCCCCATCAGTGGTGGGGTTCTGCATGGCATAATCGGGTAGTTTGCTGCCTGACATCAGCCCTCAAGCCTTCACCTTTACCAAACTCCATCACCAGAGAGCCATGTGACACAGCCGCCCTCGGCTGTGCGGCCCTCCCATCACTTCAATTCTTCACCCCATCGGCCCAATGCACAGCCGGGGGCGGCTGTGCCACATCAGTGGTG
>CAYTRP010000055.1:8730-12823 GCA_964440195.1 uncultured Candidatus Sumerlaeota bacterium | reverse complement strand
GACGGTGCAGCGTGCGGAGATGAATGGATGAAAGGCCGACACGCCCAACTCGATGGCGCTCCCCACGATCGATTCGGAGTCCGGAGTCAATGCGAGCGCCAGCGCAGGCAGAGGCTCTGGGCGAGTTTCGACGCGTGTGGCCTCAATCAACCGGAGGGAAACAGATCTGGACGCATCCGGCACGAGTTCGGCGCGCATATCGACTCCGGCACCGTTGAGAACGAAGACGGCGTCCTCCGCCCGAGCACGACGAACGCGCATCAGATGGTGCGATTCCGTCTCCGAAAGGGTGATGACGGCGCTCTCGGCGAGAGGGCCGTCATGAAAGCAGCGATGGGATTTCATGCCGGGGAGCGGCTCAGGTGTAGATCTTGGGATCGAGGACGCCGATGCAGCCGAGGTTGCGGTAGTACTCATTGTAGTCGAGCCCGTAGCCCACGACAAACTCGTCGTTCATCTCGAATCCACGGTACTTGACGGAGACCTCGTTGGTGCGGCGTGCCTTGTGCTTGTAGAGCAGCGTGCAGACCTCGATGGTCGAGGGCTGGTGCACGCGCAACAGGTCGCAGATGGCGCGCAGGGTGCGCCCCGAGTCGTAGATGTCCTCGACCACGATGACATCCTTGTCGCGCACATCGACCTCGATGTCCTTAGTGATCTGGACGCGGCCAGAGGAGATGACGCTGCTGCCATAGGAAGCGGCCCCGCACATGTCCCACGAGTGCGGAAGGGCGATGGATCGGGACAAATCGGACAGGAAAATCAGCGCGCCCCTCAGGATGCCCACCATCACCAACTGCTTGTCATGATAGTCCTGGGTGATCTCGGCCCCAAGCTCGGACACGCGCTTCTGGATTTGCTCCTCGGTGAAGAGGACCTTCGTGAGATGACCCTGCAGCGGATTGGCTTGTGGTTTGACCATGATGAGTGGGGGCCTTGGGTGGGTGATCAAAAACGGGTTTGAAATCCGTGGGCGGGTGAGAAGTCGCGCGTGGTGCTCAGCTTGCCGTCGTAATAGACGAATTCCTTGCCGAGATTGAGGTAGGTATAGATGCGCCGCAGCGACCCATCGGGCTCGCGCACCTCCTTGACCTGCGTCGGATCCCCGTGTGTGCAGACCATTCGAAGTTCTTCCGACAAGGGTTTCTCGACATAGCGGTTGGACTCGAAGCGAAGGACCTTGTCCTGCTCGATGTACACCCACTCGGTCATGGGCGCGGGGCGCTTGCCGATCATGATGTGGTTTTCTTCAAGCTCGAGGGGTCTGATGAAGCGATCGTCAAACGTGTAGACGAAGCGGATGTAGTCGGGCGTGCCGTGGATCCCGTGCGCTTCCTTGTGGAGGCTGCGCTGTGGTTCCTCGGGGGGCCAATCGAGCTTCTCGCGCGGCCAGTAGGAGGGGACTCCCACGACGTTGACAGAATACATCGCATCCACTTCGAGGGGAAGCTTCTCGGGATCCTTGGAGGCGCATGCGGTCCCGAGCAGGAGGGCAGCGGCAGCAATCAGCGTGAGTGAAAGAAGACGAACCATGACAAGACCCGAAGGAGGCAAAATCAGCCTCGAAGGAGGGAATCGAGCTGCTTCTGCAGCGCGTCAAACTCTCCCTTGAGGGAGGCATTCTCGGTACGAACCAGAGTGAGCTCCTGTTCCAGCGACTCGATCTTTTCCTCAAGGTCGGCAATCTGGCCCATCTGCTCCTCGATGACCTCGTCCTTCTCCTTGATGACTTCCTGGATCTTCTTGAGAAGGGAATCAGTATGGGACATGAGGAGTTGTCCGTCGAAGGGTCGGTTCTCGGTCGGCAGAAGCGTCTGATGCCGGAAGCCAAGACAATGCAGAGGCACCAGCCCCGGGCAAGCCTTGAGTCGTCAAGGAGGCGGAGTTTCCGGTCCGGCGAGGAGGGAAGTGAGTTCCTCGGGTGTATCAATGTCGCGGAGGATTCCGGGATCCGGGACCGCCCTCTCGGAGACGAGATGGGGGTTTGCGCGCAGGAAGCCCTGGGCACCCATGGGGCCCTGCCACGCGGCCATGGGAGCCCAAATGGCTCGTGGAATCAGGATCGGATGACCGGGCTCGCCGTCGTGGGTCGGGACGATCACCCGATCCGCTCGCAGTCGGCACTCGGCAAGGAGGTGAGTGATCGTCTCGTGGCGGATGAGCGGTGTGTCCACGAGGGTCACCAGCACGTGGGTCACGGATTCCGGCATGGCGTCAAAGCCGATGGAGAGGGAGGAAAGCATGCCCCTTTCCGGAAGGGGGTTCTCGACGACTTCAGCCACTGAGGGCGCGGGTTGGTCGAAGGCATTCTTCCGGCCCGGGGGGCAGACGACGACGATCCGGGCGCAAGGTGCCGCCTCAAGCAGACCAAGCGCGTACTCAAGAAAGGTTTTTCCGCGAATGCGGAGGAAGGCCTTGGGACTCCCCATGCGCCGGGAAGCACCGGCCGCAAGCACGATCCCGCCGACGAAGAGGTCCGTCATGAGATCCTTGGAACTTCCATGCGCGACTCGCGTGTCGAACCGACCTCGTAAATGCGCACGGTGTTCGTGCGTCCGGGGACATCCCACGGCAGTCCGCAGATGAACGCGATCCGATCACCCATCTTGAGAAGCCCGTGCTTCAGGGCGCTCTCCATGGCATTGGCAAGGATCGCTTCCGTCTCGCCTCCCTCGGTGGTCGAGCCCCACATGGGCTGCATGGCGCGGGCCTCGACACCCCAGACGAGGCAAAGATGGTTCTGGACGCGCGTGTCGGTGCTGAAGGCGAGGATGGGGCACTTGGGGCGATGGCGTGCGACGCGCATCGCCGTCTTGCCGGTGCGCGTCGCGCAGACGATGGCGGCCAGATGGAGGTTGGCAGCGAGGGAAACCGCGGCCGACGAGACGGCGGCGCCCTCCTCGATCATGGTGGTCGAGTCCGGTTCCCACAACAGGTCGCGCTTCCACAGCATGTCACGCTCGGCGGCGCGCGCGACCCGATTCATCATGACCACACTTTCGACGGGGAAGCTGCCGGACGCCGTCTCGCCCGACAGCATGACCGCGTCGGTGCCGAAGCGGATGGCATTGTAGATGTCCGTGACCTCGGCGCGCGTGGGAACCGGACTCGTGATCATGCTGTTCAGCATCTGTGTGGCAGTGATGACCGGCTTGCCGCGGTCGTTGCAGCCCTTGATGATGCGATTCTGGATCATGGGGACGTCCTCGATCTCGACCTCCACGCCGAGGTCCCCGCGCGCCACCATGGCACCGTCGGCCGCATCGAGGATCTCCTCAAGGCTATCGACGGCCTCGGCCTGCTCGATCTTCGCGATCAGGATGGCACGACTCCCCGCCTCACTGATGATCGTCCGCGCATCCGCGAGGTCCTGGGCGTCGCGGACAAAGCTCAGCGCCACCACATCGACCCCGCGACCAAGGGCGAAGCGGAGATCCACGCGATCCTTCTCAGTGAGGGCGGGAATGGGCAGATGAGTGCCCGGGAGGTTCAGCCCCTTGCGCGAATAAATGATCCCATCGCACCGTGCCTCGCAGACGACATCGGTCCCCCGAACATCGACGACGATGAGGTGAATCAACCCGTCCTCGATCAGGACGCGGCGGCCGGGCTCAATCAGGGCGTGCAGTGCCTCGACGGAAACCGGGACACGCTCTGGTCCTGGATTGCGGTCCGACGTGAGCGTGACGCGCTGGCCGCGCTCGAGCGCGACGCCGCCGGGTGGAAGGTCGCCGATGCGGATCTTGGGGCCGCGCAGGTCGGCGAGAATGCCGATGGGCACATCATACTGACTGGAGAGGGCCCGGATCGCATCGATGGCGACGCCGTGGTCATCATGGTTGCCATGCGAGAAGTTGAGACGGAAGTCGCTGACGCCGGCAAACAACAACTGGCGAAGAATATCGGGAGGGGAGCAGGACGGCCCGATGGTTGCCACGATCTTCGTGCGCGAGCGAACGGAGTTCTCCGGCAGGGGCGACATCGGGCCGATACCTCCTCATGATATGGGGACAAACCGGATCAGGCTTCGGCGACGGTGACCTTGATCATCTTGATGTCGGTCGGTCGGCGTCTTACAAGTCAAGCGTCCTTG
>CAYTRP010000055.1:6586-8720 GCA_964440195.1 uncultured Candidatus Sumerlaeota bacterium | reverse complement strand
ATCGCCGGGGCCCTTGGGCGCCGACTCGATCTTCTTCACGACATCCATGCCCTCCGCAAGCTCGCCAAACACGGCGTGCTTTCCATCCAACCATGGGGTCGCCACGGTCGTGATGAAGAACTGGCTGCCGTTGGTGTTCGGCCCCGCGTTGGCCATGGAGAGGATGCCGGGCTTGGTGTGCTTGAGGGTCGGGTGGAACTCGTCCTCGAAGGTGTAGCCGGGGCCGCCGCGCCCGTCGCCACGCGGACATCCCCCCTGAAGCATGAAGTCCGCGATGACGCGATGGAAGAGCAGCCCGTCGTAGTACCCCTTGGCGATGAGGTCCTTGAAGTTCTTGGTGGTCTTGGGAACGAGGCTGTCGAAAAGACGAATCTTGATGGTTCCAAGAGAGGTTTCCATCGTGACAACGGAATCGGCCATGGTTTTTCTCCACGCGGATGAATTGGACTTCGTCAAATATGTTTGGAGGATCGGGCCCGCAATTCCTGAACCGCGCGGCGCACGTCCTGGACCCGGCTCTTGTGGGTGATCAATACCGCGTCGTCGACGACGACAACCACAATGTCGCTCACTCCCAGCACGGCCACCGCCATGTTGTCGCCACCCGCGTGGTTGAAAATGATCGAATTGTGAACATCCACCAGAACGGATTCCCCAACCACCACGTTTTCGTGGCGGTCCGCCGGCCGGGTTCGTTGGAGCGAATCCCAGGCCCCGACATCATCCCAGGGGAAGGTCGCCGGGACGACCAGGACGCGGTTCGAGCGCTCGAGGAGCGCGTAGTCGATGGAGATGTTCTCCAATTCCGCAAAGGCACGGGCGGCGGCATGCGTGTTCCCCGCGCGAAGAAGACCAGCGATCTCCCTCAGGAGGCGGGCCATTTCTGGCTGGACGAATTCAAGCTCGCGGAGGAAGACCGAAATGCGCCAAAAGAACATCCCGCAGTTCCAGAGAAACTCACCGCGCGACATGAATTCCTCCGCCAGGGTGACGTCGGGCTTCTCCCGGAATCCCGCCACGCGATAGGCGCGGTCCATCTCGCGGCCCGGCGCGAAGTTCACGTCCTCCACCTCGATGTAGCCATATCCTGTCTCGGGGCGGGTCGGTGTGGCGCCGATGGTGACAAGCGCCTCCTTTTCCATGGCGGACTTGACCGCCGTTTGCACGCAGTGCCGAAACACGTCCGGCTCGCCAATCATGTGATCCGCCGTGAGGACGGCCATGACCACTTCGCTTTGCTCGCCATGCCGTGCGAGGAGATGAGCGGCGGACCAAACCAGGCACCCCGTCGTGTTGCGCTTGTGCGGCTCGCCGACAACGTTTTCCGGCAAGATCCGCGTGTCCGCGCCCCGGATGGCGGGAACGAGGGCCTCGCTGGTGGCGACAAGGATGCGCCCGGGTGGAATCAGCGGAACGATCCGGCTGACGGCTTCCTGCAGCAGCGTCTCGGACTCGCTGGCAAGGTGCAGCATCTGCTTGGGGCGCGAGGCACGGGAGAGGGGCCAGAAACGCTCGCCGCTTCCTCCCGCCATGATCACCGCGTAAACCAGATGGTCGGACACTGAGCGGCCTTTCGATTGCCTCGAAAAGTTCGTGAGCCCCGAGCGACTTTCGGGTCGAGTCCTATTTGCGCGGAACCCGCGCGTGCACCCTTCATCCCTTGCCGCAACGTCCTCCATCAATGGAGGAAATCCTGGCCTTCGTGCCCGACCCGGCAATCACACCCTAACGACCCACACCCTTCGCCTTGTTCCCGGCCGTGTCGATCTTCTTTGCGCCGGGCTTTTGATTTCCATGCGTGGCGGGGGACAGTCGCCCGGCGAGGACCTCGCGCAGGAAGCGGCCCGTTTCCGTTCCGCCCGCGCCTGCAATTTCCTCGGGAGTCCCAACGTGCGTGATGATCCCGCCAGCGTCGCCACCCTCCGGCCCCAATTCAATGACCCAATCGCACGACTTGATGACATCGAGATTGTGCTCGATGATGAGGACCGTCGAGCCCGCCGCGGCGAGGCGATTCAAGACTTCCAGCAACTTGCGCACATCCTCGAAGTGAAGACCCGTCGTGGGCTCGTCAAGGACGTACAACGTGCTGCCGGTGTTGCGCTTGGCGAGTTCGCGGGAAAGCTTGATGCGC